>JAYVMK010000201.1:0-7514 GCA_043758995.1 Lichenibacterium sp.
GCGCTCGCTCAGATCTCCAGTTGTGCCCTACCTCTCAGGAAGCCCTTCCGCGAGAGCGGGTTCGTCCTTGGGTCAGAAGCAGAATCCAGCGCTCTCGCACCGGAAGGACGCAATAGCGGACGCTTGCAGAGGCTCACCCCGGGGGCCATCGACACCGCGTGGTCCCACTGCCTTGCCGGTCATTTCAGCAAATCGTCGCGTTCCGAGTCAGTATAGTCGCCATGTTGCTTGCGTAGCGTCAATGTGCGGGCGCCCTGCATCGCATGGGTTCCGAGGCTGCTACACCGAACCCGTGGAGATACCGACCCTTGCCGGAGCCTCACGCGAAGAGCACGCCGCCGTTCACGTCGATCGTGGCTCCGGTGATGTACGTGCTGTCGGGCGACGCAAGGAACGCGATGGCGGCGGCGATCTCCGCCGTCTCGGCTGCCCTTCCCATTGGGATTTTATCCCATTCCAGCTTCTGCATGGCTTCGGCTGCAATGCCACGCTTGTCGGCCTCCTCGCGAAGGGCCGTGAAGTGCATCGAGGTCGCAATGTTGCCAGGCGCGACCGAATTGACGCGGATCTTGTCCACCGCCAGTTCGGCCGCCACGCTTTGGGTCAGCGAGATCAAGCCGGCCTTCGAGGCGCAATAGGCACTGAACAGACCGTGGCCGCTATGCCCGAACCAGCTCGAAACCGTGACGATGGAGGCGCCGCCTGCCCCTCGGAGCGCGGGTATGAACTGCTTGATCATCAGCACGTTCGCCCGCAGGTTCACCGCCATCACGCGATCCCATTCGGCCATGTCGAGTTTCTCGATGGACACGACCTGCTGCAACGTGCCGGCGACGAGGCATAGGGAGGTCAGAGGGCCGTCGAGGGATCGGGCTGCAGCATCGATGGCGGCGACCCCGGCGGTAGTGGAGATATCTGCCTGCACACCGATCACCCGGCCCTGAGCTTCTCTGCCGACGTCCTCGGCGATGGTGAGGATCGCCTCGGTCATGTCCGTCAGGACTAGCGACCAGCCGTCCCGCGCGAAGCGCTCCGCCGTCGCTCGGCCGACGCCGCCGCCCGCGCCAGTAATGATTCCGATCCGGTTCATGCTGCGATCCTGTCTGGTCAGTGAAGAGAGATGCGGAGGGCCTTCGTGGCCGCCCTATCCACGTTGGGCCGGCGACCGACCATCGGCGCGAGTCGTCGTCCGATGCTCCCAGGGCGCTCGCCGGGACCACAACGGCCGTCTGCCTGATCGCTGAGAGCGGGGAGTCTCTCGCATGCACGACATCAGGCTGCGCTATAGCCCGCGTCGACCATCATGAGTTGCCCCGTCAGGCCGCTCGCGGCATCGGAGAGCAGAAATGCGATGGCCGAAGCGATCTCCTCGCGACGCAGTAGACGTCCCATCGGAATGTCGTCGATCCATTGCTTGAGAACCGCCGGCCGAGTGCGGCCGACCTCCGCGAGCATTTCGGTGTCGGTGTAGCCGGGCCCAACCGCGTTGACCCGCACTCCGGCAGAGGCCCATTCGCAACCCAGGACCCGGCACATGTGGGCGACCCCGGCCTTGGCGACGTCGTAGCCGACATGGTGCTCGGGGCGGACGTATTTGACGCCCGCGATCGACGACAGGGCGACGATGGCGCCCTGCTTCTGAGCCACCATGTGCCTCCCGGTACGGCGCACTGCATAGAAGACGCCGTTGAGGTTGATGTTGAGGGCCTGCGACCAGTTCTCGTCGCTGTGGTCGATGCTGGCATCCTCGTAGGACCAGCCGGCATTGGCCACCATCGCGTCGATACGGCCGTGACGCTCGACGACCCCGTCCACCGCCGCATCGACCGCCGGCCGGTCGGTCACGTCGAGGACGATGCCTTCCGCCTTGATGCCGTCGCGGCTGAGGCTCGTCGCCGTCTCGTGGACGAGAGCAAGGCGGTCTGCGAGCACGACGGTGGCCCCTAGCTGCCCGAGCGTGGTCGCGATGCATTGGCCGATGCCGCGCGCCGCCCCCGTTACGAGAGCGATGCGTCCGTCCAGCCGGAACAGGTCGTTGATGCTCATTGTCCGCCTCACGCCGCTGCTTTGACAAGGATCTTCAGCTGATGGCCGGCGGGGTCGAGCAAAGCCTCGAACCCGTCCTTTACGACGTCGGCGGCATCGATCTGCGCCGAGACGATACTCTCGACCGGGAAGATGCCGGCTTCGATCATAGACGCGACGCGGTGCCAGCTCTGGACGTGGAAACACCATGTCGCCTCCACCGAGATGTCCTTGAGGGCCCACAACATGGCGTCGATGGTGGCGGGGCGGAGGTGGAGGCCGGCCTGCACCACCGTGCCGCGCCGGCGCACCGCTTCCACGCAGATGTTCAGCGAGGCCTCTGCCCCCACACACTCAAGGGCAGTGTCGACGCCCACGCCCTCTTCGGTGTTGTCCCGGACGATCCCGAGTAGGTCATCGGTCTTGGGGTTGATGGCGATCACCTCGGGCAGGATCTCGCGCATGCGGTCGAGACGGTGGGGATTGGTCTCGGAAACGAAGAGCTTGCTTGCACCGGCCGCCTTGGCGGCGAGCAGCGTCAGCGCGCCGATCGGCCCGGCGCCCGACACCAGCACCGAGGATCCGGCCGCGACCCGGCCGCGATCGACCGCGTAGACCGCGACGGCGCCCGGTTCGATCAGGGCCGCCTGGGTGTCGCTGAGGCCGTCCGGCACCTTGACGGCATTGGCGGCCTTGACCACCGCGCGTTCGCCCATGCCGCCCCAGGGCCAGGACAGACCGATGACGGCGAGCTGTCGGCTGAGATGGTTCAATCCGCGACGGGCGTAGTAGTCGTCGGGAGACGACACCAGTGGCTGGATCGAGACACGGTCGCCGGCCTTCAGCGACCGCACGGCACGGCCGACGTCGATCACACGCGCCGAGAACTCGTGTCCGAGGATCTGGGGCAGCGTCGCGCCGGAAAGCGGGTTCGGTGTGACGGGCGTGACGATCGGGCCGGCGATGTACTCATGCAGGTCCGTGCCGCAAATGCCGCACAGAAGCGGCGCGATCAGTACGTCGTCGTCGGCGAGCACCGCATCTGGTTCCGGTATGTCTTCGACTCGGATGTCGTTCTTTCCGTGGAACCGGACCGCACGCATGGGAACCTGCCTTTTCTGTTCCGTTGAGACGCTGTCGGACCGAGGGGCGCCCTCGGCCTATTTGATGATGCCCAGCTTGCTGCGATCGGTGGTGAGCGCCACGGCGATCAGCGCCATGAGGCCGAAGACGATGTTCTGCGCGGTCGGCGTCACGCCCACGAGGACGGTGACGACCCTGAGCCACGCAGTGATGAGGCCGCCCACCACGGCGGGGAGCAGGCCCCCGACGCCGCCCGATATGGCCGTGCCGCCGATGACGACGCCGACGATGGACAGCAGCAGCAGGTTGCCGGCGAGGGTCGGGGACGAGAACGTGGTGATCGCCACGAGGAACAGGCCGCCCAAGGCGGCGCAGGCCGCCGAAATGGCGAAGATCGCGGTGCGGATCGCCACGACGTTCACGCCTGACATCAGCGCGGCGCGCTCGCCGGTGCCGAGCGCGAACAGATCCCGTCCGAACCGCAGAAAGCGGAGCGCGAGGGCCAGCAGGACGAGCACGAGCCCAAGGACGATGACGCTGTTGGGGAGTCCTGCCGTGGTCCCACCGAGGTAGCTGACGACCGTGTCCGTATCCGGGACGGGCTCGGCGGTGGCGTTCGACAGCAGCAGCGACAGGCCCGACAGCATGCTCAGCGTGCCGAGCGTGACGATGAACGAGGGGATCTGGAGCCAAGCGTGCAGGAATCCCTGTAGCCCACCGAAGACAGCGGCCAACACCACAGTGGCAGGTGCCGTCCAGACACCGAAGACTGGGTCGAGCACCACCACCAACACACCGGCGAGCGAGGCGACGCCGGCAACCGAGAGATCGATGCTGCCTGCCAGGATAGGCAGGGTCCCGCCGACCACGAGCATCACGAGCGGGGCCGCGTCCACGAGGAAGTTCGCAAGCGCGTTGGGCGAGACGACTCCGGGCGCCTTGAGTGCGCTACCGCCAACCAGCAGGAAGAGCACCAGCGTCGGCGCGAGCGTGCGCACCAGCTTGAGCCCGTCGGACGTCGTCGCGGGGCCACCCTGTCCACGCCCTCTTCCTCCCATGCCCATGACTATCTCCTCGTAACGCCGGGATGTTTCTCGGGGCTTAGACCATCGCCGCCACGATCTCTTCCTCGTGCGGATGCTGTCCGGAATCGAGATCGAAGCGCGCCGTGATGGCGCCGTCCCGCATCACCAGCACGCGGTTCGAGAGTTCGAGGATCTCGGCGATCGTGTCGCCGACGAAGATCACGGCCAGTCCCTTGGCGGCCTCGGAGCGAATCGCATCGAACAGGTCGTCGCGAGCGCCCGGGTCGAGGCCGCGACTGGGATGGTCGAGCAGCAGCACCTTGAGATTGCGACCCATGAGCCACTTGCCGAGGATCACCTTCTGCTGGTTGCCCCCGCTCAGGCTCTCGATCATCGCGTCGGGCGAGCCGCTCTTCACCTTGAGCCGCGTCATCCAGGTGGTAGCGATCGTGCGCTCGGAATCGTGGCGCACGATCGTCTTCGCGCGGCCGTAGTCGAGGCCGAATGTGACGACCATGTTCTGGATCAGCGTGCGGCCCTTCAGCATGCCTTCGAGCCGCCGGTTAGCCGGCAGGTAGCCGATCCCGCGGCGGATGGCACTGCGAGGGTCCGAACACGCCAATCGCCTGCCGTCGAGTTGCACCGTCCCACTGTCGACCGTCTCGGCGCCGAACAGCGTGCGGCAGAGTTCCTCGGCGCCCGAGCCGAGCACGCCTGCGATGCCAATGATCTCGCCGCGCCGGAGGTCGAAGCTGACATTCTGGAAATGATGACCGTTTCCCAGCGCCTCGACTTTGAGAACGGGCGGCGATGCCGACGCGGCCGGAGGTCGCGTCGCGATTGGCTGGGCTCGCTGCCGGCCGACCATCAGCTCATACAGTTCGTGGCGGTCGACGCCGCGAGCGGGTCGGTCGGCCATCTTACGGCCGTCCGTCATCACGATGACGCGGTCGCTGATGGATAGGATCTCCTCCATGCGATGCGAGACGAAGACGATCGCCGCACGTTGGCGCAGACGGTTGATCTGCGTAAAGAGCAGCGCGATCTCGTCCGGCGTGAGCACGGAGGTGGGCTCGTCGAACAGGATCACGGGTGGCCGGTCGACCATGTCCTCGATGGCCAGCACCTTGGCCAGCTCGACCTGCTGGCGCTCGGCGAAGCGCAGGTCCTCGACGAGGGTGCGTGGCGGAATGTCGACGTTGATCTTCGCGAGCTGCTGGCGCGCCGCCGCGTCGAGCGCCGCCCAGCGGTACAGGCCGCCCTTCTTTGCGGCATGCGGCTTGTCGAGGAAGATGTTCTCCGCCACCGTCAGGTTCGGAAGGAGCGACTGCTCCTGGTGCACCATGCCGATGCCTAGCTGTCCCGCGGCTGCGGCTGAGCGGAGCCGGATGGGCCTGCCGTCGAGGATCAAGGAGCCTTCATCGGGCGCGACGAGACCGGCCAGGATCTTGAGCAGCGTGGACTTGCCGGATCCGTTCTGCCCGACGAGACCGAGCACCTCGCCGGCGCGAATGTCCAGGTCGAGCCCTTCGAGGGCGACGACGGGGCCGTAGGCTTTGCGCAGGCCGCGAATCTCGAGCACCCTGGTCATTTCACCACCCGGAGCTTGGCGCGCAGGCGCCATCCTGTGATGGCCACGGCCGTGACGATCACGGCGCCGCTGATGATGTTGCGCGTATATGGGCCCGCGCCGATCTGGATCAGGCCGTTGTTCAACTCCTCCAGCAGAAGAGCGCCCATCGCCGATTGTAGGGCACCGCCGCGCCCGCCCATCAGGGTCGTGCCGCCGAGCACCGCGGCGCTGATGGCCGGAAACAGCAGCCCGTCGCCGATGTTGGCGTCGCCGTTGCTGAGCTGCGCCGACAGCAGCAGCCCGGCAAAGGCCGCGACCGTGCCGCTGATTGCGAACGCGGCGACCTTGTACCGCCGGACCGGCAGCCCGGACGCAACCAGGATGCCCTCGTCGCCGCCGATCGCATAGCTCATGCGGCCAAAGGCGGTGTAGTGCAGGATCGCGTAGGACACCGCGACGACTGCCACTGCGAGATAGACCGTCAGGCTGAGGCTGAAGATGTGGGTGCGCGCGAGGTCGAGCACGAGCGGCTCGTGGATCTGCGGCACGCGCGCCGGGAACAGGACGGCGGCGACGCCCAAGCCGACGAACCAGGTGCCGAGGGTGACGATGAGCGATGGCATCTTCAACACGGCGTTGAGGACGCCGTTGAACAGGCCGAACAGCAGGCCAATCGCCAGCGCCGCCACTATACCGAAGACGCCGAAGGCGTTGGGATTGACGGCATTGGCCACGAGCAGCGAGACGGTCATGCTCGACGTCGCCATGATTCCCTCGAGGGACAGGTCGATCGAGCCAAGGATGATGACGAAGGTCAGGCCGACCGCCAGGATGGCGGGGATGGCGGCGGCCTCGACGATCGAGGCGAGGTTGCCCGGTGTCAGGAAGCTCCCGCTCAGGGCCTGGAACGCGAGAGCCAGTACGATGAGTGCCGCCACCGGTCCGATGTTCTGGAACCAGCGGCGCGGGATCGTAACGGCTCGACTGACCGGTTGCGTGTTTGCTGTGAGCCTGGAATTCGACTGTCCCAAAGCGGCTTGTCCCCGTCATCTAGAGCAGATCGCGATCAGGCGGGCCACCTGGTCGCGTGAAGATGCTCGTCACAACAACGAGCTGGAGCTGGGGTCGCGAGCCAAGGGCGACGGCAGCCACTCGAGGAGGAAGAGCCGGACCAGCCGGCACTTCTCCGTAGTCCGGGCATCCTTACTTGTTGTCGTTGGCACCGACGGGGATCTGCCCGGCAGACTCCTTCCAGAAGTCCTTCTTCATTTCCTCGTAGCTATACGTGGGCGCACTCTTCTTCATCTCGAGGTAGTGGTCGACGTTCTCCTTCGTGACCACGTCCTGCTTGAGGTAGAAGTCGCGCTGCGCATGGGTCAGCTTCTGCGGATCGACGTCGCCGACCGCCGCGGCATAGGCAAGGGAGGTGGACACGGCGCCCTGGAGCACCGGGTCGTTCCACACGGTCGCCAGCATGTCGCCGCTCTTGACCATGTCGAGGCCGATCGCTGATCCATCGGAGCCGGTCACCAGAACCTTGCCGTTGAGGTTCTTCTCCTTGAGAGCGGCCACCACGCCGCGTCCCATGGCGTCATTGGACGCGAAGATGCCCTGCAGCTGGTCGCCGTAGCGGGCAATCCAGGTGCGCGCGATGTTTTGCGCCTTGGTCTCCTGCCAGTCGCCGACCTGGGTGTCGACGAGCTCCAGGCCGGGGCATTCAGCGAGCGCCTTCTTGAGGCCGCGGATGCGCTGGTAGGCGGGCGGCGTCGACGGCACGCCCTCGACGGCGGCGATCTTGCCCTTGCCCC
>JAYVMK010000202.1:0-8053 GCA_043758995.1 Lichenibacterium sp.
TGCTCGAACAGGGGCTCGGCGCCGTCCTCTTCATCCGCTCCAACGACGGGCTGACCCCGACGGCGCTGGCCCTGTCGCTCCGCGCCCAGGCCGAGGCGATGGGCGCCGCCGCCGCGCATCTCAGCCGCATCGCCTCCGGGGAGGCCGAGGCCGAGGCCGGACAGGTGCGGCTGACCGCCAGCGAATTCGTCGGGCGCGAGGTGCTGCCGCACATGCTGGCGACGTTCCTCGAGGACCATCCGGCGATCGACGTGGAGGTCGTGCTGACGGACCAGAACCTCGACCTGCTCCGCAACGACGCCGACCTCGCCATCCGCAACGCCGCGCCCACGCAGACGCAGCTCGTGGCGCGCAAGATCGGGACGGTGCCGATCCGCTTCTACGCCCATCGCCGCTATGCGGAGCGCCATGGCCTTCCGGACAGTCTGGAGGCCCTGTTGCAACACCGAGTGATCGGCTGGGCGCCCTATGCGGCGCGCGTGCCGGCGCTGGCGGCGCTGCCGCTGCGCTTCGCCTTCTCGTCGGCCAACGACGCCGCGCTGATGTCGGCGCTCCGGGCCGGCATCGGCATCGGCGCCTGCCAGGCCCGCATCGCCGCGGCGGATCCGGACCTCCTGCCCGTCCTGCCCGGCTTCACGCTGGTCGAGATCCCGATCTGGCTCGCCATGCACGAAGAACAGCGCGTGCTGCGCCGCGTCCGCCTGCTGTTCGACCATCTGGCGGAGGGGCTGGGACGCTATGTGGGAGAGGGCTAGGCGTAGGGCAGGCTCTCCTTGCCCGGCCAGGAATCGTACACGCGGACTCCCCTCTCCCTTGTGGAGAGGGGCCGGGGGTGAGGGTCGCGACGGCCCCTCCGCAACTTGTGGGAGCCCCGACGAGGGACACCTTGCTCGCTCGTTCCGACCCTCACCCCTTACCCCTCTCCGCAAGGGAGAGGGGAGGCGGCCGGCGTTGCGGCTCATCGGGTGCGGGATGAGCGGAGCGAACCCCCTTCCCCTCACGCTCGAACGGTGCAGAATACCCGCCGGGACGAGACGAGCCGATAACGGCCGGTCGTCCCGCCCAGCCCCCCCCTGCGGCGCTGGTGGCAGAGGGAGGAAACATCATGGTCCAGCTGGCGGCTTCGCCCCGCGTCAAGCGCATCCAGACGATCTCGCTGACCCTGCTGGTCACGGCCGGCGTCGTCAATTATGTCGACCGCGCCACGCTGGCGGTCGCCAATCCGCTGATCCGGCAGGATCTCGGCCTGACGATCCAGGACATGGGGCTGCTGCTCTCGGCCTTCCTCTGGGCCTATGCCTTCGCGCAGCTTCCGGCCGGCGCGCTCGCCGATCGGCTCGGGCCGCGGCTGATGCTGACCCTCGGCCTCACCTGCTGGTCGCTCGGCCAGATGCTCGGCGGGCTGGTCACGTCCTTCTGGACCTTCGTCGGCGCCCGCGTCGTGCTCGGCGTCGGCGAGGCGCCGCATTTCCCCACCTGCGCCCGCGTGTCGCGCGACTGGTTCAACATCCGCCAGCGCGGCACCGCCACCGGCATCTGGAACTGCGCCTCCTCGCTCGGCTCCTTCATCGCCATCCCGCTGCTCACCTTCCTGATGTTGAGCTTCGGCTGGCGCCTGATGTTCGTCGCCATGGGGGCGGCCGGGCTGATCCTCGCCGCCACCATGTTCCTGGTGTTCCGCAACCCGCGCGAGGTCGATCTCGATGCGGGCGAGCGCGCCTTCCTGACCGAGGGCGATGCGCCCGGCGCCGCCACCCGCGTCACCTGGGCGGATTGGAAGCGGCTCTTCGCCTATCGCACCACCTGGGGCATGCTGGCGGGCTATTTCGGCTGCATCTACATGACCTGGCTCTACACCGCCTGGCTGCCCAGCTATCTCGAGATCGAGCGGCATTTCACCATCGGCAAGACCGGCTGGGTGGCGTCGATCCCCTTCGCCTTCGGGGTGGCGGGCGGCGTCCTCGGCGGCCGGGTGGTGGACATCCTGGTGCGGCGCGGCGTCGACCCGATCCGCTCCCGCAAGATCCCCATGGCGCTGTCGCTCGTCGCGACGGCGGTCTTCACCGTGATCGCGGCGCTGACCCCGAGCGACGCCATGGCGATCGCCTGCATCTCGGCCTCGCTGTTCCTGGTCTATCTCTGCTCGTCCTCGGCCTGGGCCATGGCCTCTGTGGCGGCGCCGGCCCATTGCACGGCCTCGCTCGGCGCCATGCAGAACTTCGGCGGCTATATCGGAGGTGCCCTGGCGCCGACCGTGACGGGCTTCATCGTGCAGGGGACGGGACACTTCTCGCTGGCCTTCATCACCGGCGCCGTGATCGCCCTGGTGGCGGCCCTGGCCTATTGGTTCCTCATCCAGGACCCGATCCCGGCCTCGGCCCCCCTCCCCGGCTATGTCGGCGGCCTCCGCCCGGCCGAGTGAGGAGGGACGGCTCCCCTCGTCCTTGTGGAGAGGGGAGACCGCCGGCGTCGCGGGCCATCCTCGCGGTTCCCTCCGGCTCCATCCTGCTTTAGGTCTCGCCTCTTCGGACAATCGGGGCGGGACGGGCATGCGGGACGGACAGCGGGCGGCGATGATGACCTCCAAGACGACGGAGGCCTGAGCCATGGCGTCCGATGCCGATATCGCCCGGGCCGCGGTGCTGAAGCCGATCGAGGAGATCGGCGCCCGCGCCGGCCTCGCCGCCGAGGCGCTCTATCGCTACGGGCCCTACAAGGCCAAGGTCAGCTTCGACGCCATGGCGGCGCTGCCGGCGCGGCGCGGCAAGCTGATCCTCGTCACCGCCATCAGTCCCACCCCGGCGGGCGAGGGCAAGACAACGACGACGATCGGCCTCGGCGACGCGCTGAACCTCACCGGCCGCCGGACCGTCATCTGCCTGCGCGAACCCTCGCTCGGTCCCTGTTTCGGCATGAAGGGCGGCGCCAACGGCGGCGGCCGCGCCCAGGTGGTGCCGCAGGACGAGATCAACCTGCATTTCACCGGCGACTTCCACGCATTGACGGCGGCCAACAACCTCCTGGCCGCGGTGATCGACAACGGCATCTACTGGGGCAACGCGCTCGGCATCGACCCGTCGCGCATCACCTGGCGCCGCGCGCTCGACATGAACGATCGTGCGCTGCGCGAGATCGTGGTCGGGCTCGGCCACAATGGCGCGGTGCGCCAGGACGGGTTCGACCTCACGGTCGCGTCCGAGACCATGGCGGCCTTCTGCCTCGCCACCTCGCTCGCCGACCTCGAGGCGCGCCTCTCCCGCATGGTGATCGGCCAGAGTTTCGCCCGCGAGGATATCCTGGCCGGCGCCACCAAGGCCACCGGCGCCATGACGGCACTGCTGCGCGACGCCCTGCAGCCGAACCTCGTCCAGACGATCGACGGTTCGCCCGCCCTGGTTCACGGCGGCCCCTTCGCCAATATCGCCCACGGCTGCAATTCCGTGATGGCGACCGATCTCGGCCTGAAGCTCGCCGATTACGTCGTGACCGAAGCGGGCTTCGGTGCCGACCTCGGGGCGGAGAAGTTCTTCGACATCAAATGCCGCGCGGCCGGGCTCGAGCCCGCCGCCGCCGTGGTGGTGGCGACCGTGCGGGCGTTGAAGATGCATGGCGGGGTCGCCAAGGCCGATCTCGGCACGCCGGATGCCGCCGCCGTCGCACGCGGCGCCGCCAATCTGCGCCGTCACGTCGAAAACGTGCAGAAGTTCGGCGTGCCGGTGGTGGTCGCCATCAACCATTTCACGGCCGACACCGAGGCCGAACTCGCCGAGGTCTTCGCCTGCTGCGCCGATCTCGGCGTGCCGGCGCATCTCTGCCGCCATTGGGCCGAGGGCGGTGCGGGCGCGGTCGAGCTGGCGGATCGTGTCGCGGCTCTGGCCGACGGCGGCTCGGCCCGCTTCCGCCCGCTCTATGCCGACGAGCTGCCGCTTGCCGCCAAGATCGAGACCATCGCGCGCGAGATCTATCGCGCCGACGGCGTCGCGATCGCGCCCGCAGCGGCGAAGAAGCTCGCCCGTTACGAGGCCGCCGGCTACGGGCACCTGCCGGTCTGCATGGCGAAAACGCCCTACAGCTTCACCGCCGACCCGAGCCGCATGGGCGCGCCCGAGGGCTTCGTCCTGCCGGTGCGCGACGTGCGGCTGTCCGCCGGCGCCGGCTTCGTGGTGGCGCTCTGCGGCGACATCGTCACCCTGCCCGGCCTGCCGCGCCGGCCGGCGGCCGAGACGATCGGGGTCGATGCACAGGGGCTGATCCAGGGATTGTACTGAGCGGCGGGTTCGGGCGGCGGGTTGAACCTGTGCCGCTCTCCGTCGTTACCCGGCATGACTGACATTTCACCCGCCGCCAAGACCATCGCCGACGCCCGCCACCGCGAGTTGGCGGTCGAGCATCTCCTGTTCGGGGCCCTGCGCTTCGTCGCCGGGCGCCACCCCGAGCTCCTCGACGAGCTCGAGGGCAGCCTCGACCATCTCTGGGACAAGGCCGACGACGATACCCGCGACGACGACGCCGTGCGCAGCGTCGCCCGCCGGTTCATCAAGAGCCTCCGCGCCGAGAGCTGAGGCGTCTCCTCCCGCTGCCCGGGAGGACGTCTCAGCCGGCCGTCGCACCCCGCCGTTTCGGCAGGGTCAGGATGAGCGCGGCGCCGAGGATGGCCGACACCGCGAGGGCGTAGAGGCTCGCCGAGGGCGTCCCGAAGGCGGATTCGGCCCAGACGCGCAGGTTCGGCGCCATGAAACCTCCGAGGTTGCCGATCGAGTTGATCAGCGCGATGCCGCCCGCCGCCGCCACGCCGCCGAGGTAATTGGTCGGGAAGGTCCAGAAGATCGGCTGGGCCGAGGCGATGCCCGCCGTCGTGATGCACAGCGCCGCGATGGCAACGAGGGGCGGCGCCGAAATGGCGATCACCAGCCCGACCGCGATGGCGAAGACCGAGATGGCGCCGAACAGGCGCTCGCGGCCGGACGTCACCGCCCAATGCGGCCAGATCGCCATGGCGACGAGCGCCACCGCCCAAGGAATGGCCGAGACGAAACCGACGAGCGGCCCCACCTTGACCCCGAGCAGGGCCGAGACCTGGGTCGGCAGGTAGAAGGCGACGCCGTAGCTGCCGATCTGGATCAGGAAGTAGATCGCGACGAACAGCACCATGCGCGGATCCGTGAAGGCGGCCTTGAGCGACGCGGGGCCGTGGCTCGCCTTGTCCTCTTCCTCCGAGGCGATCTGGCGCGCGATGGCGGCGCGTTCGCCGTCGCTGAGCCAAGTGGCCTGTTCGGGACGGTCCGTCAGGATGAAATAGGCCAGGACGCCGACCGCCGAAGCCGCAAGTCCTTCGATCAGATACATCCACTGCCAGCCATGCAGTCCTGCGACGCCGTCGAGCACCAGCAGCAATCCGCTGACGGGGCTGCCGAACATCAGCGACAGCGGGTAGCCGAAGTAGAACATGCCGAGGATACGGCCGCGCTCGCGCCGCGGGAACCAGTAGGTGACGAAGAGGATCACGCCGGGGAAGAACCCCGCCTCCGCCATGCCGAGCAGCACCCGCAGCAGGTAGAACGAGGTCTCGCCGGTGGCGAACATCATGGCGGCCGCCACGATGCCCCAGGACACCATGATGCGGCAGAGCCAGCGCCGGGCGCCGACCCGGTGCATGATGAGGTTCGAGGGGATCTCGAGCAGCGCATAGCCGACGAAGAACAGGCCGGCGCCGAAGGCGAAAGCGCCGTCGCCGATCCCGGTGTCGGCCTGGAAGGCCTGTTTGGCGAAGCCGACGTTCGAGCGGTCGAGAAAGGCCATCGTGTACATCAGGATCAGAAAGGGCACGAGCCGCCCCCTGGCCTTGGCCACCGCCGACGCGAGATCGCCGGCCCCGCCCATCCGCGCGTCCCCAGTCAGAACCGTCATTCCATCCCCCCTCGATGCCGCTTCGATCGCGGTCGTTGGGGCGAGTATGGGGGAGCCTCGCACAAGTATGCAAGCGAGCGGACAGCCTTCTCCCGCGTGGGTGAGAAGGGAGCCCCGCTCAGGGCTTCGCCGGATCGAGGCCCATCTTCGCCAGGACGGGCGCCGCCGCCGGAGAATTCATATAGGCAATGAGGGCACGACCGGCGTCGGGGTGCTGGGCCGCCGTGGCGATGCCGGCCGAGAAGACCGTGTCGCTCTGCACCGCGGCGGGTAGCCGTCCCGCGAAGGTGATGCCCGGGATCGGCAGGATCTCGGCCACCTGCTGGAAGCCGAGCTCCGCCTCGCCCTTGGCCACGATCTCGGCCACCGGCGTCGCCGGGATCATGCGGGCCTTGCCCTTCATCTCGGCCGCGATGCCGAGCTTCTGGAACAGTTCGCGCTCGACATAGACACCGCTGGCGCTGTCCGAATAGGCGACGGATTTGGCGGCCAGCAGCGCCGCTTTCAGCTTGTCGACCGTGGAGATGTCCGGCACCGGGGCGCCGGCCTTGACCGCCATGCCGATCGGCGAGATCGCCAGATCGACCTTGCTGCCCGGCACGGCCCGGCCATCCTTGATGAGCCCGTCGAGCGCCGACCCCACCATGATGAGCACATCGTCGGGCTCGCCCCGCGCGAGGCGCTGCGGAATGGCGTCGGGTGTCGTGCCCATGGAGGGTCCGGGCCGCGTCGTCACATGATCGCCGCTCTTCGCCTCGAAGCCGGGAAGCAGTGCCTGGTAGGTCGACTTGAACCCGCCCGAGATCATGACGGAGACCTCCTCGGCGCGAGCCGCCGCCGGAAGCAGAAGGGTCGCGGCGAGCGTGAGGGTGCGGATCGGCAAGGGCATAACGAAGATCCTGTGATGGACGAAACGTCGCCTGGCCTTAGCGGCCCGACGCGAGAAAGGCCTCGAAGGCGTCGAGCGTCGCCGCGGAGACGTGGTGCTCCATGCCTTCGGCGTCGATCTCGGCCGCTTCGGCGGGCACGCCGATGGCGAGCAGCAGTTTCACCACCGTCCGGTGACGCGCCCGGCAGCGCTGCGCCATGGCCTGTCCGGCCTCGGTCAGGAAGATGCCGCGATACGGTTTCGAGGTCGCCAGCCCCTCGCGCTTCAACCGGGCGATGGCCTTGTTGGCGGTGGGATGGGTGACGCCGAGAGCGCGCGCGATCTCGGTCGTGCGTGCTTCCCCCTGCCCCGCCTGCAGGTCGGCGATCAACTCCGTGTAGTCTTCCAGCATGGCGGAGGACCGGGCCGAGCGCGCCTTGCCGAAGCGCTGCGCCGGCACGACATCGCCCGCGGATTCCTCCGGCACGGCCTCATCGTCCATGGATTTCCGCCCCGACTGTCTCATCTCGTTCACGGTGTCGAACGTTTCTTACCCCGGCGTCAATGAAGCACATTGACGATCTTGTAGCCATGGCTACATTTCGGCAGCGATGGTGGGCGATGGAGCTTGTGGGAATGGGGATCTGGAGCGCGACGGCGGCGACCGGGATGAGCGCACGCACCGACGCGGCGATCCGCGAGGTCCTGGCTGGACGGCAGCGCGGCATCCGATCGACCCTGGTCATGGTCGGCCCGGCCGTGGTGGCATCGATCGCCTACATGGACCCCGGCAATTTCGCCACCAACATTCAGGCCGGCGCCAAATTCGGCTATGCGCTGCTCTGGGTCGTGGTGGCGGCCAACCTCGTCGCCATGATGTTCCAGGCCCTGTCGGCCAAGCTCGGCATCGTCACGGGGTCGAATCTCGCCGAACTGTGCCGGCAACACTTTCCGCGCAGCGTGACGATGCCGATGTGGCTCGCCAGCGAGGTCGCCGCCATGGCGACGGATCTCGCCGAATTCCTCGGCGGCGCCATCGGCCTGTCGTTGCTGCTGGGCATTCCGCTGCTCGCAGGCATGGCGATCACGGCGCTCGCCACCTACGCGATCCTGCTGCTCGAGCGCCGCGGCTATCGCTCGCTCGAGATCGGCATCGCGGTGCTGGTCGGCGTCATCGGGCTCTCTTATCTCGCCGAAGTGCTCATCGCACCCGTCGATTGGACGGCGGCCGGGCTCGGCGTCGTGGTGCCCCGAATTCCGGCCCCCGAGGCGCTGACC
>JAYVMK010000203.1:0-5045 GCA_043758995.1 Lichenibacterium sp.
CGTCGCTGGTGCCGATGACCGAACGGCTCCGCTTCCTGGTGGCGGTACGGCCGGGCCTGCAGGAGCCCTCCGTCGCGGCGCGCATGACCGCCACGCTCGATCGGATTTCGAATGGCCGGTTGCTGATCAACGTCGTCACGGGTGGCGATCCGGTCGAGGCCCGTGGCGACGGGATCTTCATGCCGCATGATGCCCGCTATGCCGTCACCGACGAGTTCCTCGGCATCTATCGGCGCCTGCTCTCGATGGAGACCGTCTCGGCCGATGGCGAGCACCTGCGGATCGAGAACGGCCGTCTGCTGTTTCCGCCGATTCAAAAGCCCTATCCGCCGCTCTATTTCGGCGGCTCGTCCGAGGCCGGCATGCGGGTGGCTGGCGATCATGTCGACACCTACCTCACCTGGGGTGAGCCGCCGGCCGACGTCGCCAAGAAGATCGCCGACGCCAAGCGGGCCGCCGACGCCAAGGGGCGCAGCTTCTCCTATGGCATCCGGCTGCATGTCATCGTGCGCGAGACGTCGCAGGAGGCCTGGACGGCGGCCGAGGATCTGATCCGCTACGTCGACGATGCGGCGGTAGCCAAGGCGCAGGCCGTCTTCGCGCGCTACGACTCCGTCGGCCAGCGCCGCATGGCCGAGCTGCACGGGGGTCGCCGCGACAAGCTTGAGATCGCGCCGAACCTCTGGGCCGGCGTGGGCCTCGTGCGTGGCGGTGCCGGCACGGCACTGGTCGGCAACCCCGACGAGGTCGCGGCGCGGATGCGCGAATACATGGAGCTCGGCATCGACCGCTTCATCCTGTCCGGCTACCCGCATCTCGAGGAATGCTACCGCTTCGCCGAACTGGTCTTCCCGAAACTGCCGCTTCGCGCCACGACAGGCCTCGATCGCGGCATGGCGCGCAACGCCGGGCCCTTCGGTGAAATGGTCGCCAACACGCTGCCGGCCGGCGACATCCGAACCGCGCCGAAGCAGGATCGGGTGGCGGCGGGCTGAAGGCCTTCTCCGGCTTAATCGCACCCGGCCCGCCTCTCCACCGGGCTTCGCCCGGTCCCCTTCCTCTGTGGGGAGGAGACATCGCCCGTCCGTTGCGTCTCCGCCCTGATTGGGGGCCGAGACGGGCACGCATCTCGGCAGGGCCGAGTTGGGACGCTCCACGCGTAGCGTGGTGGTGGGGGCGGGGCCGGGATCGACCGAGCCGGTCAGTCGGAACCCGGGTCAGTCTCCGTCTCGCCGAGCAATTCGTAGAGGTCGATCCTATCCACGGTTCCGCGGACCGATCGCGCCGCGACATGCCGGAACGTGAACAGCGGGCTCGCGGCATCGCGCAGGGCGCCGCCGACCAGGATGCGGGTGCCGTAGTCCTTGTTCAACTGCTCGATCCGGGCCGCGACATTCACCACGTGGCCCAGCACCGTATAATTCATCCGGTCGGCCGTCCCGACGCTGCCGACCAGCGCCTCGCCGGCATTGAGCCCGAAGCGCGTGGACAGAACCGGTCGCCCCTCGGCGGCGAAGGTGTAGTTGAGGTCGTCGATGCGGCGGCAGGCGCGCAGCACGGCGCGGCAGACGGCGTCGGCACGATCAGGATCTCCGGGCGGCAGCGGCCAGAACGCCATGACACTGTCGCCGATGAATTTGTCGAGCGTGCCACCCGAGTCCAGGACCTCGTCGCTGATCGCCGCGAAGTAGCGCGACAGCTGCGCCAGGAGATCGTCCGGCGCCATGGCCTCCGACAGGCCGGAGAAGCCGTCGATGTCGGTGAACATGACGACCACGGGTTCTCGTCGGCCGCCGAGGCCAGGAGCCTGGCCTCCCGCCACGATGGTGCGGACGAAACCCTGCGGCAGGTAGGTCGAGAAGGCCCGCAGCGTCAGGTCGAGCGTGTCGACCGCGCCCGCCAGCCGGCGGATCTCGCGGATGGGGCTCAGCCCGCGGTGGCGCTCCGGAAAGCGGAACTGGATGATGTCCTCGACATCGGAGGCCAGCGTGCCGATCGGCCGGGCGATCGACCGAGAGGCCAGCGAGACCAGCAGGAACGCGACCGCCACGACGGCGCCCTGGACCAGCAGCGACCACCAGAGAAGTCGCGTCGCCGGAGCCTCGAACCTGGCGGCCGGAACGGTGCTGGCCACCACCATGTCGGCGCCGTTGACATTGATCCGGGCGATGTTGGCGTAGAGCGCCTGCCCGTCGAGGTCGACCCCGACGTCGGCGACCGTCGGGTTGTTGCGATAGGCCGCGTAGAGCGCCGCGTCGATGCGCCAGGCCGGCGACCCTGCGACATCGGGAGGTGCGGCGGCATCGAGCGGGCGGTCGATCTGCAGCGTATCGGAATCGCCCAGCAGGGCACCGTCGGGCGAGAAGATCGCAACATGCTCGCCCGGCACCGCGAGCGCGCGCTGCAGGCTCTCGGACAGGCTGTCGAGCCTGATGTCGATGCCGAAGATGCGGCCGGGGTCGGCGGCGGTCCGGCGGCTCAGCGTGAAGCCAAAATGCCGGCCCGTCCGGAACGGATAGAGCGGCGTCGTCACGGCCTGGGGCACATCCGCCGCCAGGACGTACCAGGGCTGTTTCAGCGCGTCGTAAGTCTCGGCCCTGGTCGACTCGTGGCCGAGAATCGCGAGCCCCGCGTCGAGGCGCAGCAGACGTTCGACCGTTTGGCCGCCCGTCATCGTGCCGATCCTGACCGTGTAGGCGACGTTCGGCCGTCGGACTTCGCCGCTCTCCTCCCGATGCGCCAGAATATACGCGCCGTCAGATGAAGCGGTGACGATCGACAGGGCGGCCGGGGCGGTCTCGGCGAGATTGGTCAGCACCTTGACGAGAGCGAGGCCCGTCGCCTCCGGATCGTCGTTGGACGGGGGCGCCATGGCGAGCGTGTCGAGGACGGCGTCGGCGCTTGAGAACTGAAGCGAAATGCGCGACGTGAGATGCGCCACCAAGGCGTCGAACTGGTCGTCGACCCGCTGCTGGAGCAGGTGGAGTGTGGCCCTATGGTCGAGCCAGATCAGGCCGCCGCCCGACAGAAGCAGGATGACCGTAAAGGCGAGGGCGATCGCGGTGCGGAGCGTCAGTGTAACGTCGCGCGGACGATGACCGATCCGCTGTCCGGGTAAGTCCCTCGGTGGCACCCGGTTCGCCTCCTCCACTGGCCTTCGACCGGTCTCCTCTTCCTCCGCCCGCGCGCGAGTGAACTATGCGAATTATCTTGCGGGAGGCAGTCGGGAACGACCTCTACAATCTATCCCGCGTTCGTGGTTCCGAGACAATATGTTCTGTCCCGACAGCGCGACGGCATGACGCGGAACGGCGTCAGACGGCGGCCGTGACGGCCGCCCGCACGGTGTTGAGAACGTCGTTCGGGTGCCAGGGTTTGGGGACGCAGCGCACTTGCGGGCCGAGATGACTGGGCAGTCGCGCGTGGCTGCCGGAGGTCACCAGGACGGCGATGTCGGGGCACACTTCCGACACGATGCCGGCCAGTTCCAATCCACTCGTCTCGCCCGGCAGGTAGACGTCGGTGAAGATCGCCGCGACGTCGCCCTTGTGGTCGCGCACATAGTCGATTGCGGCGTCGCCGTCGGCGAATTCGACGACCGTGATCCCGGCATCCTCGAACAGCGAGGTGGCTGTCAGGCGGACGAGGGGCTCGTCCTCGACGATCACGACGGTGCTGCGGCTCATGACATTACTCCAGCGGAAAGTCGCCTCGCCGCGGGAGCGGAGCGCTGTCTTCAAGTCGCACCGTGATCCCCGAAGGTTCCTCAGAGCGTTCGACTTGCGGCCCCATGGCCGATTTCGACGCGACGTCTGTCACGCTGATCGGTGCTCGAAGCACCGCGATGACGCTCTATGGTGCAGTGCACCCTAACCGGAGATGAACGGCCTCGCGACCGAGGGGACACGCTTGCGCCTCTCCATGGCCGGCTGACGGCTTTGCGATCGCCGGATTCGCGGTGACGGATCCCGCAGCCCGCCTGACGATAGGGCTTGGCTCTAGGGTTTGGGCCAGGGCGCGAGGGGCCCGCGGCTCGCTTCGAAGAAAGCGCCGAGCCGCAAGACTGCGAGATCGCCGAAGCGTGTGCCGATGATCTGAAGGCCGATCGGCACTCCCGAGGCCGCCATTCCGCAGGGCAGGGAGATTGCCGGCTGCTCGGACATGTTCCACGGCACCGTGAAGGCGATGTGTTCGAAGGGCCGTGCCGGATCGTCGAGGGGCGACGCCCATTCGGCCGGATAGGACAGGACCGGGATCGTCGGCGACAGGACGGCATCGACGCGCCGGAAGAGCCGGCCGCAGGCCTGGCGCATCGCATAGGTCGAATCGTAGCCCTTCACCGCCGCCACGCCCGAAAGCCGTTCGCCGCTTTCGGCCCAGCTCCGGATGTAGGGCAGCACCTTGTCGCGATCGGAACCCGTCATGGCGCCGATCTCCGCCCAGGCGCGGGCGCGCCAGAACGTGTCGAGCCCGTCCAGCATGCCGCGATCCAGCACCGGGTCCACGTCGACGATCCGCGCGCCGGCGGCCTCGAAGAGGCGGGCTGCGGCGTCCACGGCGGCGGCGATCTCGGGGTCGACCGGCAGGCCGCAGCCCGCGTTCCGCATCAGGCCGATACGCTGTCCCGCGACAAGGCCGGCGAGGTCGTCCCAATCGATATCGGTCGGCGGCAACGCACTGTCGTCGCGTGGGTCGGGGCGCGCCAGGGCCGTCATGGCGAGCGCCGCATCGGCCACGCTGCGGGTCATCGGGCCGGCGCATCGGCCGAGGTAATAGGGATCGATCGGCACGCGTCCGTTGCTGGGCTTGAAGCCGACCGTGCCGGTCAGGGCGGCGGGCAGCCGGATCGAGCCGCCGATGTCGGTGCCGATGTGCAGGGGTCCGTAGCCGGCCGCCGCCGCGGCACCGGCGCCGGCGCTCGACCCGCCGGGGTTCAGGGCGAGATTCCAGGGGTTGCGGGTCAGCGGGTGGAAGGACGACAGGCCGGAGGTCAGCATGCCGTGGTCCGGGCAGGTGGTCTTGGCGAAGATCACCGCCCCGTCTTC
>JAYVMK010000204.1:0-3965 GCA_043758995.1 Lichenibacterium sp.
TTTGTGGCCCGTTGCGAGGTCCAGTCGACCGAACGCGGGTTGATGACGTTGCCGGCACCATCGAGGATGCGGATTCGCTCCCGGCTGAGATAGCCCGGATCCTTTTGCATCTTCGGGATGATCTCGTTCTTGATGATCGAGGTCGGCACCGTCCAGGTCGGGTTGAGGTTCACGGCCTGAACCTTGGCATCCACTTCGGGCGAAGCATGGTCGGGGTTGCCGACCACCGCCACGAAGCGATGCACCACCTTGCCGTTTTCGATGGCCTCGACCGACGCCGAGGGAATGTTCACCACCACGTAACGATCGCCGAAGGTGATGTTGCGACCGGCGAGGCGCTGAGCCGAGGATGCGAGCTCGGTGAAGCGCGTGCGCGCCGAAACATTGAGCGCCTTCAACGTCGCGCCCGCCACGACGCCGGTGTCCTTCAACCCGTGACGCGCCTGAAAATGCTTCACCGCGGCGGTGAGATCGGGACCCCACTTCTGCGAGAACATGCCGGCCGTGAGGTCGGCAGGGTCGCCGCCATCCGCCTTGCCGAGGTCGCCCTCGATGGCGAGCCGCAGGCGCAGCGTCGAGATCGTCTTGGCGGGCGAGCCGCCCGACACGGGACCAGCGATCTCGGGCCAGCCGCCCGCATCCGCGATGGCGGCGTAATGCTCCGAAGCCTTGGCGGTGGCGAAGAAGGTCTCGGCCGTCAGGGTCGGCTCGGGATCCGTCGACAGCGCCGTCTCGCGCGGCGGCGCGGGCGGAGCGATCTTCTTCTTGGCGACCACGGGCGGCGCACCAGCGCCGGCGGGGGACTGAGCCTCGGCAGCCGGGGCAGCGGTGGCGGGCGGAGCCGAGACGACCGTCCCGGCCGCCGTGCCAGCGTTCGGCTGGGTGGCGGCAGGCACCTTCGGCAGCGAGGCATCGATCGGGGGCGCGGCGGGCACGGCCGGCAGCGAAACGACGGGGGTTGCAGTCGGCGCCGCAGCCGGCGGAGCCGCGGCGGGCGGAGCCGAAGAGGCTGCCGGGGCCGGGGTCGTGGCCAGGGGGGTGGGCGACAGAAGGGGGGAGGACTGCGCGTGAGCCTGGGCGACGACACCCAGGAGAGCGAGGCCCGACACCGTCATGCGGAGCGCCGCCCGCGACACCCGATTGCGCTTCATCACAGCCGTCATTCGATTCATGCCCATCGCGACGCGGGCCCGAACGCTCCGGCGGAGGCAGCAATCTTGCTCCTCGGCCGCGGTGGCCCATTCCTGCTTTTGCTAGGTCGACAATGCGGTGGATCCGTGGCTCCGGCGGGCATCGCAGCGCCGGGTTAGCGGTAGCGAAGGCAGTTTCGACAGACTGTTGCAGTAGAGCCACAGGCCGAAGACGACGCTTCGACAACGAGCCGCCGGAGCCTCCGTAAGGCCGTGGCACGTGTCCTGCACCGCCCCTGTCGGCCTTTGCCGCGTCCTGTCCGCGCCGCACGGGTCATCACCGGTCAGACACCACTCGAGGAACCATGATGGCATCAGCAACGCCGACCGGTAAGGCCACCCGCATCGAGATGTTCAGCCTGAAAACGCCGCAGATGCGGGCCTTTCATCTGACTTGGCTGGCCTTCTTCGTCTGTTTCTTCGCCTGGTTCGCCACGGCGCCGCTGATGCCGACCATCGCCAAAGATCTGTCGTTATCCAAGGCCCAAGTCTACAATATCGGCATCGCGGGTGTGTTCGCCACGATCCTGGCCCGGGCCATCATCGGCCCGATGTGCGACCGTTATGGCCCCCGCATCACCTATACTCTGCTCCTGAGCCTCGGAGCGATTCCGGTCCTCCTGGTCGGTTTCGCCCAGGATTATACGTCGTTCCTCATCGCCCGCCTGTGCATCGGCGTCATCGGCGCGTCATTCGTGATCACGCAGTACCACACGTCGGTGATGTTCGCTCCCAACGTGGTCGGCACCGCCAATGCCACGGTGGGCGGCTGGGGCAATGCCGGCGGCGGCGTGACCCAGACCGTGATGCCGCTCGTGTTCTCGGGCCTTGCCGCTTATGGCCTCAGCGCCACGATGAGCTGGCGTTACGCCATGATCCTGCCCGGCGTGCTGATGCTGGTGGTCGCGGTCCTGTACTGGACACTGACGCAGGACACGCCGCAGGGGAACGTGCTGGCGCTGCGCCGGCAGGGCATCGGCGTGGATACCGGCAAGGCGGGCGGCTGGGCCGCCATGAAGGCGGCGTCGCGCAATTATCGGGTCTGGCTCCTCGCCGCCTGTTACGGCGCCTCCTTCGGTGTGGAGCTTTTCGTCCACTCGATCGCCGTCACGTATTTCTTCAGCAAGTTCCACATGACCCAGGAGGGCGCCGGCTATGCGGTCGGGGCTTTCGGCCTGCTCGCGCTCTTCGCCCGCGCTTTGGGCGGTCTCCTGTCGGACCGCGTCGCCTTCACCCAGGGGCTCGGTGGCCGCACCTGGCTGCTCTTCGCCATGATGATGCTGGAGGGCCTGTTCCTGATCGCCTTCTCGCGTTCGGATTCCATTACCCTCGCGGTCACGTTTCTGCTGGTTTTCGGCCTCTTCACCCACATGGCCTGCGGATCGCTCTACGCCCTGGTGCCCTTCATCGATCGCAAGGTGCTGGGCGGGGTGGCGGGCCTCGTCGGCGCGGGTGGCAATGTCGGTGGCGTGCTGGCGGGCCTTCTGGCGCGCGGCACCGGGGACGTGCAGCAGACCTTCTTCATTCTCGGCATCGCGGCATTGGTCTGCGCCTGCGGTGCCGCCGTGATCCGCTTCTCGATCGCCCACAAAGCGAGTGAGCAGTCCCTCTACGACGAGGCCGTGGCACAGCGTCGGGCCTCGGCCGAGCCGCAGGGCATCGCCGTCACGGCCTGACGTGCCGGCCTGCTCCCTCGCCGCGGGGAGCAGGCTCTGGCCCTTCGGCGAGCACGACCACCGGAACGGGGGCCTGTGGCATGGCGTTGAGACGCACGTGCCTCCCACCGAGACCGCCATGCTCCGCTCCTCCCAGACTCGACTGATTCCGGCGCTTCTCGGCGCCACCATGCTCTGCAGCATGGCTGGGCCGACGGTCGTGACGCCGGCCTTCGCGGCCCAACAGGTCGCCAATGCTCCGGTCGCCAAGCCCGAGACGCCGGCCGCCAAGCTCGAGAAGGTCATGAGCTTCGACCATCAGGTGACCGGGGTCGCGGTCAGCGAGGATGGCAGGATCTTCGTCAACTTCCCGCGCTGGTTCGAGGATTCGCCGGTGTCGGTGGCCGAAATCACCAAGGACGGCAAGCTCCACCCCTACCCCGATGCGGAGTGGAACAGCTACCGGAACGCCGCCCCGAACGATCCGGGGCAGCATTTCGTCTGCGTCCAGGCCGAAACGGCGGACGGCAAAGGCCATCTCTGGGTCATCGACCCTGCGGCTCCCGCGACCGGCTTCATCGTGCCGGGTGGCCCGAAGCTCGTCGAGATCGATCTCAAGACCAACAAGGTGATCAACAATTTCAAGTTCGCCGGCGATGTGGCGCCGCAGGGCAGCTACCTCAACGACGTGCGCCTCTCGCCCGACGGCAAATTTGCCTACATGACGGACAGCGGTGCCCAGGGCGCGCTGGTGGTGCTCGATACGACGACCGGAAAAGCGCGGCGACTGCTCGACGGGGACGGCCAGACCCAGGTCGACAAGACCGTCAAGGTCGTCATCGGTGGCAAGGAGATCCGCACCGCGGACGGGCAAGGCGTTGCCTTCGCGGCCGATTCGATCTCGCTCGATCCCAAGGGCGAGTTTCTCTACTTCCAGCCCCTGACCGGCAAGACGCTCTACCGCATCGCCACGGCGACGTTGCAGGATGCGAGCCTCACGCCCGCTCAGGTCTCCGCCAAGGTCGAGACCGTATCGGCGAGCGAGCCGACCGATGGTCTGTGGCAGGACAAAAGCGGCAAGCTCTTCTTCACCGCCCCGCAACGGAATGCGATCGACACG
>JAYVMK010000205.1:0-17030 GCA_043758995.1 Lichenibacterium sp.
TCGAGAAGACCGGCGGCTGCGCCCGCTCGCGGTCGATGCGCGGCAGGATCGACTCGACCCAGGCGTCCGAGAGGAGCGCCTCGACCGGTACGTCGACCTGGCGCGGATCGGCCAGATAGGTGTCGCGCGCCAGATAGGCGGCCTTGGTGATCTCGGCCAGCAGGTGGATCCGCTCGGCCTCTGGCGCGGAGGCGAGATCGAGCCGCTCCGCCAGCCGCAGCATCATCAGCGCCATCAGGCCCTGGCCGTTCGGCGGACATTCGAAGACGTCGTGACCGCGGAACCGGGTCGAGATGGGCTCGACGACTTCGGCGCGCTGGGCGTCGAAATCCTCGGCCGTGTGGAGGCCGCCCAGCGAGCGGAGCTTCGCAACGATGCTCTCCGCCACGGCGCCCTCGTAGAAGGCGGCCCGGCCTTGGCGGGCGATACCCCGCAGGGTTTCGGCCAGCGCCGGCATGCGGAACAGGCCACCTTCCCGCGGCACCTGTCCGCCCGGCAGGAACTGACCCTTGGCGTCGGGATCGACCGCCAGGCGATCCTGGTGATTGATCCAGTCGAAGGCGACGCGGGGCGTCACCCGGAACCCCTCGTCGGCGATGCGGATCGCCGGCTGCAGGAGTTCGCCCAGCGGCTTCGAACCATGGTCGGCGTTGAGCCGGCACCAGGCGTCGACGGCGCCCGGGACCGTCACCGAATGGGCCGAAGTCGGGGCTGGCGCCGTCGCGCCCTGCTCGGCGAACCATTCGGCCTTCGCGGCGGCGGGCGCCCGGCCCGAGCCGTTCAATGCCACCGGCAGGCCGCCGCGCGGCGCATAGAGGGCGAAGCAATCGCCACCGAGCCCCGTCATGGCGGGCTCGACGACGCATTGCACCGCCACGGCCGCGATGGCGGCGTCCATGGCATTGCCGCCGGATTTCAGCGTCTCGACGGCGGTGAGTGTCGCGAGCGGATGGGACGTGGCCGCCATGCCGTTGGAGCCGACGGAGAGGGACCGGTCGATGGGATTGAAGGCGCGCACGGCGAGAGGCTTTCGGTGGGGGCAGAACTGTTCGACGACTGTAGTGGGGTGTGCAGCGGTGTCCAGCAGGTCGCATGCAATCCGCCCGGCATCCTGGACCAAAGCATCGCGCTATCGAGCGAAGTCGGTCCAAGTTAGCATCGGCACCGCCAGGAGGGATTCGCCATGACATCGCTCGCCGACCGCCGCGCCGCCTTCCGAAACCTGCACCGGAGCGGCTGTTTCGTCATCCCCAATCCCTGGGACGGGCGTACCGCCGTCCGCATCGCCAAGGCGGGTTTTGCGGCTCTCGCGTCGACCAGCGCCGGCGCCGCCTGGGCGCTCGGCAAGGAGGACGGCGAGATGAATGTGGAGGAGGTGCTGGCGCATCTCCGCTTCCTCTGCGGCCTGACCGACCTGCCCGTGAATGCCGACTTCGAGGCGGGATTTGCCGACACGCCCGACGGCGTCGCCGCCAATGTCGCGCGCTGCATCGAGACGGGTGTCGCCGGCCTTTCGATCGAGGATCGCGACGGCCAGGACTTCTTTCCACTCGACGCCGCCGTCGCCCGGATCCGCGCGGCGCGCTCCGCCATCGACCGCTGCGGCGCCGACGTGGTGCTGGTGGGCCGCTGCGAGGCCTATCTCATGGCCTCGCTCGATCTCGGCGAGGTCGTGCGGCGGCTTAATGCCTATGCGGCGGCGGGCGCCGACTGTCTCTTCGCCCCCGGGCTCAAGCAACGCGACGCCATGGCCGAAGTGGTCCGCTCGGTCGAGAAGCCCGTGAACGTCAATCTGACGGCGACGGGCCTGTCGGTCGCCGAACTCGCTGCCGTCGGCGTTCGCCGGGTCAGCGTCGGCGCCGCCCTGGCGGCCACCACCTATGCGGGTTTCGACCGCGATCTGGAGCGCTTGGTCGCCGAAGGCCGGCTTCCGTAAGGGCCGGTCGTCCGATCATGCCTCGCCCTCCGCTACTCGGCGCCTTCCCGCTCCAGCAGTGCCCGCTTGCGCTCGACCCCCCAGCGATAGCCCGAGAGGCCGCCGCCGGTTCGCACGACGCGGTGGCAGGGGATCGCCACCGCGATGGCGTTGGCGGCACAGGCGCCCGCCACGGCGCGCACGGCCTTGCGGTCGCCGAGGCGCTCCGCGACCTCGGCATAGGTCAAGGTCTCGCCTGCGGGGATCGACCGTAGAACCTGCCAGACCCGCTCCTGGAAGGCCGTGCCGCGAATGTCGAGCGGCAAGTCGAGACCCTGGCGCGGCGCTTCGACGAAACCCACGACGCGCGCCACGATGGCCTCGAAATCGGCATCGCCTCCGACGAGATCGGCGGCGGGAAAGCGGTCCTGGAGGTCGCGCAGGAGGGCCTCGGGATCGTCCCCCAGCGTGATGGCGGCGATGCCGCGCTCCGTCGCGGCGACCAGGATGGCACCGAGCGAGCATTGGCCGAGCGCAAAGCGGATGCACTCGCCGGGCCCGCCGCGCCGCCGCACCGAGGGTGTCATCCCGAGTCGCGCCGCAGTTCCCGCATAGAAGCTGCCGCTTGAGCCGAAGCCGCCGTCGTAGAGCGCCGCCGTCACGGTCGGCGCTTCGACCAGCGCTGCCGCGGTCCGGGCCGCGCGTTGGGCCGCCGCATAGGCTTTCGGCGTCACGCCGAGCTCGGCCTTGAACAGTCGGTGAAAGTGGAAGCGGCTGAGGCCGGCCCCGCGCGCCAGGGCGTTGAGGTCGGGCTCGACCTCGGCCGCTTCGATGGTCCGGCAGGCCCGCCGGACCAGGCCGGCCTGACGCTCGCTCGACGCCTCTCCCTCCGGCCGGCAGCGCAGGCAGGGTCGGAACCCCGCCGCTCGCGCGGCCGCGGCATCTGCATGGAACCGGACGTTCTCGCGGCGTGCCGGGCGGGACGGACAGGAGGGCCGGCAAAACACCCCGGTGGTGCGGACCGAATAGACGAAGCTGCCGTCAGCGGCCGGATCGCGGGCCGCGACCGCGGCCCAGCGCCGGGCGTCGATCTCAGGCGTTTCAGTCTCTAGGGTCACGATGGCGTCCATGGCGGGTGCTCCCTTCATCCTCGTCACCGTTCTACGCCGCCCCGCAATGCCGGCACTCCGCCCCTTGCTGTCGAATTCGCCTTAGGTGCTGGAGAGAAGCCGCCCCCCGAGTGCGACGAGGCACAGGCCCATGGCCGTTTCGGCTCCTGTTTTCACGCGGGCGAAGCCGCGCCTGACGCGCACGTCGGAAAAGGCGAACGCAAGAGCGCTGTACCAGAGCACCGACACCGAGACGGCGATCGCCACGATGCTGACGTCGAACCAGATTGGCGCCTCGGCCGGCATCAACGTCCCAAGGATGGCGGCGTAGAAGGCGATCGACTTGGGGCTCGTCATGCTGACGAGGTACCCTTTCCGGAGCGCGGCCCAGACCGCTTGCGGCGCCGCGGACGAGCCCTGGGGCAGTGGCTTGCGCGCTCCCGCGATCATCTTGATGCCGATGAAGATCAGATAGGCTGCACCGACGACGCGCACGATCTCGGCCGCGGCCGTGCCGGGCGCCAGCAGCAGCGCGAAGCCGGCCTCCGTCAGCAGCACCCAGGACACTGTCGCGAGAGCCAGGCCCGCCGCAACCGCCACCCCGGCGCGCCGCGACACCCGCATGGCGGTCGAGGTGACGAGCACGAAGTTCGGTCCCGGGCTGATGACGCTGAGCGCCAGCACGCCCGCGAGGGTGGCCAAAGTCCCGATCTCACTCATGCTCGCAGTTCCGCCGTGTCATGCCCATAATTTAGGGGGACCGACAGTGGCCGTCGATGGACGGCGCGCGAGGACGGGCTTCAGCTTGGGGCCTCGACCTGCTATCCCGTCGCCGACCGAGCCGCATGCGGAGGCCGCCATGATCAGATTGTCCAACGGCCACCAGCTCGACCATGTCGTATCGAGCGGCTCGCTCGCCTTCGACGGCCGCGGCTGGCCGTGGCAGCGCCCCATGGTGGCATCGGGCCTGATCCGGCCGGACCTCTTCACCGTCGTATTGAAGACCCTGACGCGCCAGCCGCGGCAAGGCAACCTCAAGCTCTACAAGCCCTGGACCTGCGTCCGGCTGGTGCCCGGCGGATCTGTCAACAAGGTGGGGCTCACCAATCCGGGCTTCGATCGCTGGCTGCGCGACACCGCGCCGGGGCTCGACTATTCCCGTGTGAAGACCGCCGTCTCGATCTTCGGCGACGACGACGAACTCGCCGACATGGCGGCGCGGCTCAACGACCTGCCGCTGGTGGCGCTCGAGGTGAACCCGTCCTGCCCCAACACGGGTCACGCGCTCGGCAACGCCGGCCAAGTCGTCCAGGGCGTCGAAGCTGTGAAGCGCGTCTCGCGGCATCCCGTCATCGTCAAAGTGTCGACGAGCCAGGACTATGCCGGTATCGCGCGCGGGCTGAAGGGGCTGGCCGAAGCCATTTCGCTGAACAGCGTGCCCTGGGAGCAGATCTACCCGGAGGGCCGCAGTCCGCTGTGGCGCCTGGAGCAGCGCGTCGGCGGTGGAGGCGGCGGCGTCTCGGGCCGGCCCGCCCAGGTGCTGAACTGGCGCGCCGTGCGGGAGATCGCGGCCGACGGATCCCTGCCCGTCATCGCCCCCAGCATCATGGGGTTCGACGATCTCGACAAGGTCCGGGCGCTCGGTGCCCGAGCCATCTCCTATGGCGCGATCCACTTTCGCGCACCCTGGCTGCCGACACGGATCGTCAAGCGCGACCTCGCCCGCCGCGCCGGCGAAACCCTCGGCGCGCAGGTGGCGGCATGAGCTTTCGCGACCGGCTCGAGGCGCGTTGGGACAAGGGCCTCTTCGTCTCGGTGGGGCTGGACCCCGATTGGTCGAAGCTGCCGGAGTCGCTCCGCGCGGCCGTCGGCGCGGAACCCTCCGACGAGGCGCGCGCGCGCGCCGTCTTGGCCTTCTGCACCGCCATCGTCGACGCGACCGCGGATCTCGCCTGCGCGTTCAAGCCCAATGCGGCGTTCTTCGAGCGGTTCGGTGCGCCCGGCATCGCGGCGCTCGGCGAGGTCATGCGCCATATCCGGACCGCGGCACCCGAGGTGCCGGTGATCTATGACGCCAAGCGCGGCGACATCGGTTCGACCAATGCCGGCTATGTCGAGGACGCCTTCGACCGGCTCGGCGCCGATTCGATCACCGTCCACCCCTATCTCGGCGGGGAGGCGCTGGCACCATTTCTCGCCCGGGCGGAACGCGGCATCATCGTTCTGGTTCGAACCTCCAACCCCGGAGGCGGCGAGTTCCAGGACCTGCGAATTGGCGGAGAGCCGCTCTACCGCGTGGTGGCGCGTCGCGTCGCCGATGATTGGAACGGCAACCGCAATTGCGCGGTCGTGGTCGGCGCCACCTATCCGGAGGAGCTTGCGGCGGTGCGCGCCATCGTCGGCGATATGCCGATCCTCATCCCCGGCGTCGGGGCGCAGGGCGGTGATGTTCGTCTGACCGTCGAGGCCGGGCGCGACGCGCGCGGTCGGGGCATGATCATCAACTCGTCGCGCGGCATCATCTACGCTTCGGAAGGCTCCGACTTCGCGACGGCGGCCCGCGCCGAGACCGAACGCCTCACCGACGAGATCAGAAGCTACAATCGATGACCGACACCGCCGATCCCCTCGACCTGATGCGCCAGGCCGGCGCCTTCTACGAAGCGCCGCGCGATGCCACCGGCCGCCGCACCGGTCCGCTCGTCGGCTATGCGGGCCGTGATCCGCAGGGCCGGCAGTATGTCGGTGAGGTCTACGTCAACTTCGCCAAGGCCGAGAGCAGGCCCGCGCTGCTGCAGATCTTCTCGCGCCGGCTCGCGAGCCTCGCCGAAGCGCGCGGCATCGACGTCGCAGGCGTGACGGGTTTCATCGGCGCGCCTGAAGGCGGCAAAGCCTTCGCATACCAACTCGCGCTCGACGCGGGCAAACACTACATCTACCCCGAGAAGAAAATCACAATCGCGGCCTCGGCGACGTCGCGCGAAGCGTCCGAGATGGTGTTCTCGCGCCACGAACCCGAAGCCGATCAGAGCTGGTTCATCGTCGAGGACGTCTGCAACAACTTCTCGACGACCGCCAAGCTGGTCGCGCAGATCGAGAGTTATGGCGCCACCGTGGCCGGCATCCTGTGCTTCCTCAACCGATCGGAGACGATCGGCGACACCTACGAGCCGCAGCCGGGGCAGGTTCTTCCCGTCGTGGCGGTGGTGCACAAGCCCTTCGGGCAATTCGCCCAGGACGATCCGGCAGTCGCGCAGGACATCGCGGCACTGAATGTCGTCTGGTCGCCCAAAAAGGAATGGCCGCGGCTTGCCGCCGCCACGGCCTCAGGTCTGCCGCGGTAGGTTCACCTGGTCGGAGGCCCCTCAGGCCGATGCGGCATGAGGCGCCCGACCGGGCTGATGGAATGGAAGCTTACTTGCTGGCTTCGTCGATCCGGGTCGCCAGAAGAGCGATGGTCTTCGAGTACACCGCGCTGGCGTTCCACTGCTGGATGACGGCGAAGTTCGGCTCGCCCGGTTCCCAGCCCTGCCCGCGCTGCCAGCCGTAGGACTGGAGGTATTTGGCGGTCGAAGCGAGAACATCCGGCACGCTGCGCAGCAGGTCGCGACGTCCGCTGCCGTCGAAGTCCACGGCGAACTTCATGTAAGACGACGGCATGAATTGCGTCTGGCCGATCTCTCCGGCCCAGGCGCCCCGCATCGTGGCCGGGTTCAGGTCGCCGCGCTGCACGATACGCAGGGCGTCGAGCAACTCGGCCTTGAACTTGTCGGAGCGCCGGCAATCATAGGCCAGTGTGGCCAGCGAGCGGATCGTGTCGAACTTGCCGATATTGGCGCCGAAATCCGTCTCGAGGCTCCAGATCGCCATGAGCACGGGGCCGGGAACGCCATATTGGGCGTCGATGCGCTGCAGCAGTCCGGCATATTGGCGGACCCTGTTGGCGCCGGGCTTGACGCGCGGCGGCACCATGCGGCCGGAGAATTGCTCGAAAGTCTGACGAAACACGGCTTGGCCGCGATCGTGCTGAATGGTGTTGCGATCGTAGCTGACGCCGTCCAGCGATTCAGAGATCACCTGCGCCGCGATGCCCTGAGCGGCGGCCTCCTGCTTGAACTGCTCCAGCCAAGCCGGGAAGCCCGAGGCGTCGTTGCCACAAGACTGAGCCAGCGCCGGCGCGGCGGACAGAAGCAGTGCCGCAACGGCGGCCGCGCGGGTGAACGAAACGAGTGGGCGCATGTGACTCCTCGGCTGGAGCGGCCGTGCCGCACATGGCCGGTCTCGCATCTCGGGACCTGCCACGCCGTCGACTGTCGTGGCGTGGCCTTGGCCCAGCCCTGTTCCCTACACAACCGCAGAGGCGCTTGCACGCCCCTTTCTGCCGAAAGGCCGCCCGTGGCTCAATCCTGCAACAGGCGCTTCAGCAACTCCAACTCCTCGGCAAGAGCCGCCTCCTTGCCGCTCAGCGCCTCGATCTTGCGCACGGCATGAAGCACGGTCGTGTGATCGCGGCCACCGAAACGTCGCCCGATCTCCGGCAGCGACCGCAGCGTCAGCGCCTTCGAGAGATACATGGCGATCTGTCGTGGCCGGACCACGACGGCGGTGCGGCGCGACGACAGGATATCGGCGCGGCTGACGTTGTAGTGGTTGGCGACGAGCTTCTGGATGTCCTCGATCTTCACGCGCCGCGGCTCACGCAGGCGGACGAGGTCGCGGATCGCGGCCTCGGCCGTTTCGACCGTGTGGGCCATGCCCGACAACGTGGCATGGGCCAGCAGACGATTGACGGCGCCATCGAGGTCGCGGCCGTTGGTCGTAATGGCACGCGCAACATAGGCCATGACGGAGGGCGTAAGAACGAAGCTGGGATGCAGGGCTCGTGCTGCCTGGACGCGGTTCTCCAGGATCTTGACGCGCAGCGCCTCGTCGAGCGGCTCCATCTCGACGCAGAGCCCACCGGCCAAGCGCGACCGGACCCGCTCGTCGAGCGACTCGAGATCGGACGGTGGTCGGTCCGCCGCCACGATAACCTGCCGGCCATCGTCGATGAGCGCATTCAGCGTATGACAGAACTCGGTCTGGATCGACTTGCCCTGCAGAAACTGCACGTCGTCGATAATCAGGACATCGATGGCGCGCAGCTTCTCCTTGAAAGCGATGGACGTCTGCGCCTTCAGGGCCGCCACGAAACCGTACATGAAGCGCTCGGCCGTGAGGTAGATCACGCGCCGCCCGCCCTCCGTGACGGCATGGGCGGTCGCCTGCAGCAGATGCGTCTTCCCGAGACCCACCGCGGCGTGAATGTAGAGCGGGCTGTAGACGGGCGCGGCACCGGGCGCGGCCTCGGCGACGCGTTGTGCCGCCGTGCAGGCCAGCTGGTTCGAGCGGCCGACGACGAAGTTGCCGAAGGTTAGGCGACGGTCGAGCGGAGATCCGCTCAGCGCATCGGCCGGCACGCCAGCAGCACCCGTGGTCTTGGGATTGGTCTCCCACTTCGTCTGAGCGGCGGCCCGCGCAGCCGGAACGGACTGCGGCTCGACGAGCGAATCGCTCGCAGGTGCCGGAGCCTCGGCCCGGGGGGTCGCGGCGCGCGACGAGGAGCGAAGCGTCACGACGCACCGCTTCACCTCCGGTGCCTCCGCCGCCAGCGTGGCGCAGAGCTTGTCGACGTAATGCGACTGGATCCAGGTCTTCAGAAAATTGGTGGGGACCGTCAGATAGGCGGTGTCGTCCTCGATACGGTCGAGGTCGAGGCGGGCGAACCAGGCGCTGAACACGGCTTCACCGAGTTCGGCACGCAGACGGCGGCCGGCATTGGACCATTGCTCGGCACGGGCGGCCGTGCTCCGGCCTCCCTGCGTGACGAGGGAAGGCTGAAGCGGCACGACGGTTTCGCGGATGGCATCTTCCACGAAGCAGGGGGCATCGTTTCGCGCTGTCATGATGAGTCGGATTCTTTCTGGCGTGGGATGTGTGCCGCATCTCAAACCGGAAATGTCGTCTGTGCCGAAGCCCGAGATGGGCTTCACGTCTGCCGGCGGGCGCCATGCCCCCACGCGCTCCGGGTGGCCCTCCGGAACGTGTCGGGTGCCTGGGCACCAGTGTCAGACGTCGGTCGTAGTCGGTCGTCCTCGCCGGGGGGGCGTCGTCCGCAATGTATTGTGACAATCTGTCATGCTGCCCCCCCGGTGCATCACTTTGAAAAATCCGACCTCGGATTTCAAATGATTATACGACATCTCTCAATAATCATTGGCTCAAGTCCTACAACGCTGAACTCTTCCCAACCTGTACACGTCAAAATAGAAGAACAAGCCGTCCATGGCGCATGCCATGCACTGCGTGATCCTGCATCACGATTCGGTGAGATCTGCCGTGGCGGGCGTTGGAGCGGCGCCGAGGCGATGAATTGAAGCTACACACGGGCTCCCCTGCAGGCAACCAGATCCTGTCACGAAAGCGTCGCGGGCGAGTTGCGGCATCCGATTACGGGCACCGAACCGGGCTCCGAGGTCACGCCTAAGAACCGCGATTCCAACGGGATAGGGGCGGCTGTTGTGGACGGGCGACAGGCGCTCGAGATCGCGACTTCAACCATGCCGACCGTCCGATTCCCCGCGGTCAATGCCGATATTGACCGCCCGAATCCGGCCTTGGTCGTTAACTGTCTGATTCAAGTGGTTTTCCTCTGCGCGGTCGAAACGGTTAACAATTCTTTCCACCGTTATGATGAACGGCCTGTTGATAACTTTTCTCCCCGACCCGAGCTGGTCACGGGCTTCGCCGGTGCAGCGCGCGCGAGCGTGCAAGCCGGAGCCGCCGCCCGCATGCCGCGGATGCACCGGCTCGATCCCGCGTGGTCATACCCATATGCAGGAGGCGGGCCGGAGCTGGCGTGGCTGGCGCGACACCCGTTGGAGCGGATAGAAGAGGAACGATGAGCCTCGCCCTGCAAAGCCCGACCGCCTCTACTCAGCCGGAAACATCGGGGCTCGATCGGCTCCGTCTCGACGCCGACATCGCGCTGGTGCGGGCCGAGCATCCCGACGATGCCGCCTTCCGCCGTGCCGCGGTGGACCGGTTCCGCGCGGCGCTTGGCGAGGGCCGCGCCGCGATCCTCAAGGACTTCGCCGAGGACCACGGCGGGCTCGTCTGTGCATCCCGCCTCGCCGCTCTCGAGGACGAGATCATTCGATCCGTCTACGATTACGTGGTGCAGTACGTCTATCCGCTAGAGCGGCCCTCGACGGCCGAGCGCCTCTGTGTCGTGGCGGTCGGCGGCTATGGCCGAGCGACCCTGGCTCCCGGCTCCGACATCGATCTCCTCTTCCTGCTCCCCTACAAACAGACGCCCTGGGGCGAGAGCGTGGTCGAGGCCATGCTCTACGTGCTCTGGGACCTGCGTCAGAAGGTCGGCCACTCGACCCGCTCGGTCGACGAATGCGTCCGCCAGGCCAAAGCCGATATGACGGTCCGCACCGCGCTTCTCGAGGCGCGCTACATCCTCGGCGATGCGGCGCTGTTCGACGATTTGCAGGTGCGCTTCGACCGCGACGTCCAGGCCAAGACGGCGCGCGAGTTCGTGGCGGCGAAGCTCGCGGAACGCGAAACCCGCATCAGCCGCGCCGGCGCCTCGCGTTACCTCGTCGAACCCAACGTCAAAGAGAGCAAAGGCGGGCTTCGGGACCTGAACACGCTGTTCTGGATCGCCAAATACGCCTATCGGGTCGCCAATCCTGGGGCTTTGGTCGGCGCAGGCCTGTTCACCGCCAAGGAATTCCGGTTGTTCTGCCGCTGCGAGGAGTTCCTGTGGCGGGTGCGCTGCGAACTTCACATCGTCTCCGGCCGCGCCGAGGAGCGACTCAGCTTCGACTATCAGCGCCGCATCGCGGCTCGCCTCGGCTACGGCTCGGGCGCGAGCCTCAGCGGCGTCGAACGCTTCATGAAGCACTACTTCCTCGTGGCGAAGAACGTCGGCGACCTCACCGCCATCGTCTGTGCCGCCATCGAGGAGCGCGAGGCTCGCCAACCGGCGGTGCTCGACCGTTTCGTCCAGGGGCTGCGCCGCCGAAGTCGCGGCATCGCCGGGACCAGCGACTTCAAGGTCGAGTTCGACCGGATCACGGTGGCGCGCCGCGATGTGTTCGAGCGCGACCCGGTCAATATGATCCGGCTCTTCGCCATCGCCGATCTCTACGACCTGCCGATCCATCCCGACGCCACGCGGCTCGTGACTCTGTCGCTTCGCCGCGTCGACCGCACCCTCCGGGATAACCCCGAGGCCAACCGGCTATTCATGGAGCTGTTGACCTCGCGCCGCGCGCCCGAGAAAGCCCTGCGGCGCATGAACGAGGCGGGCGTGCTGGGGCGTTTCATCCCGGAATTCGGCCGCATCGTGGCGCTGATGCAGTTCAATATGTACCACCATTATACGGTGGACGAGCACCTGCTGCGGGCCGTCGGCATCCTGGCCGAGATCGATGCCGGCCGCTCGCGCGAAGCGCATCCGCTGGCCAACGAGTTGATGCCCACCGTGAAGGGCCGCAGCGCCCTCTATCTCGCCGTGTTCCTGCATGATGTCGCCAAGGGTCGGCAGGAGGATCACTCCCTGGCCGGTGCCGCGCTCGCCCGGCAGCTGTCGCCGCGGTTCGGCCTCTCGGACGAGGAAACGGAGCTCGCCGTCTGGCTGGTCGAGCATCACCTCGACATGTCGAACACGGCCCAGAGTCGCGATCTCAACGATCGCCGGACCATCGAGACCTTCGCCGGCGTGGCGCAGACGCCCGAACAGCTGAAATGCCTCATGATCCTCACGATCTGCGACATCAAGGCGGTGGGGCCCGGCGTCTGGAACGGCTGGAAGGGCCAGTTGCTCCGCACACTCTATTCGGAGACCGAGCTCCTGCTCAGCGGCGAAACTCCGGAGTTCGACCGCAACGCCCGCGTCCTCGCCGCCCAGGACTTGCTGCGTCCGGCGCTGCCCGAGTTCCCCGACGACGAGTTCCACGCCTATGTGGCGCGCCACTACGCGCCCTACTGGCTCCGCACCTCGCTGGCGAACCGCATTCGCGACGCCAGGCTGATCCGCACGCTTTGGCAGGACGGCAAAGGCTTCGCCAGCGACGTCGCGACGGACAAGTTCCGCTCCGTCACCGAACTCACCATCGTGGCACCGGATCACCCGCGCCTGCTCTCCACCATCGCGGGAGCCTGCGCCAGCGCGGGCGGCAACATCGTCGATGCGCAGATCTACACCACCAAGGACGGACTGGCGCTCGACACCGTCAGCGTCTCCCGGGCCTTCGACGACGATGCCGACGAGTTGAGGCGCGCCGGCCGGATCGCCAGCGGCATCGAGCGCGCCTTGCGCGGGCAGATTCGCCTCGGCGAACTCGTCGCCGCCAAGGACACGCAACCCAAGGCCCGCACCACCTTTGCGCTTCACCCCAAGATCATCGTCGACAATGCGGCGTCGCGGCGTCACACGGTGCTGCAGGTCAGCGGCATGGACCGGCCGGGCCTCCTGTATGACCTCACGCGCGCGCTGGCCGGCCTCAGCCTCAACATCGCTTCAGCCCACATCGCGACATTCGGCGAGAAGGCGGTGGACAGTTTCTACGTGTCCGACCTGACGGGAGCCAAGATTACCGACCCGGCTCGCCAGGAAGTGATCCGCCGCGTGCTCGGCGATACATTCGAGCGCTCTTTGGACCGAGAGGCGGCAAGGATCGCCCAGGGGACGGGCGCTTGATTTTCGAACCGTCGGCGCCGATATCGAGGCCGACTTCAGCAACTTTGCCGAGGCGTATGACCTCGGCCTTCCCGGAGACAGCATGATGACCGACCCTGCCGATACCTTCACGCCCGAGGGGACGGCACCCGGAGCCGAAAGCGCGTCCACCGAGGCGTCACGCGCGGATGCCGCCACCGAGACAGCACCGCGCGTCGATAGCGGCGCTGCCGTCGAAGCGCTGCAGGCCGAAGTCGCGTCTCTGAAGGACCGGATCCTCCGCACCATGGCGGAGATGGAGAACCTTCGCCGCCGCACCGAGCGCGAGGTGGCGGACGCCAAGAGCTACGGCGTGACATCCTTCGCGCGCGAGATGGTGGCGGCCGTCGACAATTTGCAGCGCGCGCTGGCCAGCATTCCGGTGGATGCGAAGAGCGACGCGTCGGCGGCCATCCAGTCCTTCGTCCAGGGCGTGGAACTGACGGAGCGCGATCTTCTCTCCCGTCTCGCACGCTTCAAGGTGCAGCCGATCGAGACCGTGGGCTCGCGTTTCGATCCCAATCGCCACGAGGCTCTGTTCGAAATGCCCGACGAGACGGTCCCGACCGGCACCGTGGTCCAGCAGATGGAGACCGGCTACGTCATCGGTGATCGCGTGCTGCGCCCCGCCAAGGTCGGCGTGTCGCGCGGCGGGCCGAAGCCGGAGGCCGTTCAGGGCTAAGCGCGGCGAGCCTCTTCCAAGTCAATGGACGGCGGGGCTAGCCCCGCCGTTCTCGTTTGGAGTAAGCCCTCGCTATGGTGCCCCAACGATCCGGTCGGCTGACATTGACCGACGCCGCATTCGACGGCGTCGTCACACGCATGCGGTGAGCGGCGGCCACTCCGGCCGCCGCCGGTCGCGTCAGTGATTGTCGCGCGGCACGCCCATGGTCTGGGCGACGCGCTGATACTTCACGGCCGGCTTCAGCACCATGCCTTCGTCGAACTGGTCGACCATGGCGCGCTGGATTTCCTGCCACGGCGTCTGGTTGCCGCGATACTGGAAACCGCCCTGCCCCTGAAGCGCGGCACGCCGGGCGTTGAGCTCCTCGTCGCTCAGCAGCATGTTGGCGGTGCGCTTGTTGAGGTCGATCCGCACCCGGTCCCCCGTCTGCAGGATGGCGAGACCGCCGCCCGCAGCCGCTTCCGGCGAGGCGTTGAGGATCGAGGGAGAGGCGGAGGTGCCGGACTGGCGCCCGTCGCCGATGCAGGGCAAGGCGTGAATGCCACGCTTGATGAGCGCCGCCGGCGGCTGCATGTTGACCACCTCGGCGCCGCCCGGATAGCCGATCGGCCCCGTGCCGCGAATGAAGAGCAGGCAATGCTCGTCGATCTCCAGCGCGGGATCGTCGATCCGATGGTGATAGTCTTCCGGTCCTTCGAACACGATGGCACGGCCTTCGAAGGCGCCGGGGTCCGACGGGCTCGACAGGTAACGATCGGAGAATTCCTTCGAGATCACGCTCGTCTTCATCACGGCATTGTCGAAGAGATTGCCGCGCAGCACGATGAAGCCGGCTTCCTCGCGCATCGGCGTCTCGATGGGCGTGATCACGTCGTGGTCGCGCGAGGCAATGCGGCTGTTGTTCTCGCCGAAGGGCTTGCCGTTGGCCGTGATGCAGTCCTCGTGCACGAGCTTCTTCTTCATGAGCTCGTAGACCACGGCCGGAACACCACCCGCCCTGTGGAACTCTTCGCCCAGATATTTGCCGGCAGGCTGCATGTTGACCAGCAACGGGATCTTGTGGCCGATCGTCTCCCAATCGCCGATGTCGAGAGGAACGCCGGCGTGCCGCGCGATGGCGTTGATGTGAATTGTGGCATTGGTCGAGCCACCGATGGCCGAGTTCACCACGATGGCATTCTCGATAGCCTCGCGGGTGATGATGTCGGACGGCTTCAGGTCCTCCCACACCATCTCGACCGCGCGCCGGCCGGTCTCGTAGGCGATCTGGCCGCGCTCGCGATAGGGCGCCGGGATGGCGGCGCAACCCGGAAGCGTCATGCCGAGCGCCTCGGCCAAGGCGTTCATGGTCGAGGCCGTGCCCATCGTGTTGCAATGGCCGACCGAAGGGGCCGAGGAGGTGACGATCTCCATAAACTCTTCGTAATCGATATGGCCGGCCGCCATCTCCTCGCGGCTCTTCCAGACGATCGTGCCAGACCCGGTGCGCTCGCCATTGTGCCAGCCGTTGAGCATCGGCCCGCCGCAGAGCACGATCGCCGGGATGTTCACGGTCGCGGCCGCCATGATGCAGGCCGGGGTCGTCTTGTCGCAACCGGTCGTCAGCACGACGCCGTCGAGCGGGTAGCCGTAGAGCGTCTCGACGAGGCCGAGATAGGCGAGGTTGCGGTCGAGCGCCGCCGTAGGACGCTTGCCGGTCTCCTGAATGGGGTGGACCGGAAACTCCATCGGCAGGCCGCCCATGGCGATGATGCCATCGCGCACGCGCTTTGCGAGTTCGAGATGGTGGCGATTGCAGGGGGAGAGATCACTGCCGGTCTGAGCGATACCGATGATCGGCTTGCCCGAGCGGAGTTCGCCGGGCGTAAGACCGAAGTTCAGATAGCGTTCGATATAGAGCGCCGTCATGCCGGGATTTTCGGGATTGTCGAACCACAGCTGCGACCGCAGCTTGCGGCGACCCGCCGTCCCGTTCATCGATCCGCTCATGGGTTTCCTCCAGGATTTGACCTCTTCTAAGCCCGCTCCGATTGTCAGACAAGTCACCACGATGAGAGGTCGTCACGCGAACCGGACACATTTTTGCCGGGAAACCGAACGGATCGGCGCCATCTTGCGTTCAAGCCCCGGGCCTCACTCATAGGGATTGCATCACATGCGCAAGATCATCGTCGCCGTCACGGCGCTCACGCTTCTCGGTTCGGTTTCTGTGTCTGAGGCCCAGGCGGGCTGCGTCACCGGCGCAATCGTCGGCGGGATCGCGGGCCACTTCGCCCATCATGGTCTGGCCGGTGCGGCGGCCGGTTGCGCTGCCGGTCATTACGCCTCGAGGTATCGCCGCAGCCACGTCTATCGCCGCGCGTACTGAGAGCTTTGGGTTCTTGGAACCAAGGGCGTCGCGTGAGCGGCGCCCTTTTCTGTTGCGCTCAGCCGAAGGCTTGAATGCCCGTGATGGCGCGGCCGAGAATCAAAGCATGGACGTCGTGCGTGCCCTCGTAGGTGTTCACCGTTTCGAGATTCTGGCTGTGGCGCATGACATGGTATTCGGCCGTGATGCCGTTGCCACCGTGCATGTCCCGCGCATGCCGCGCGATATCGAGCGCCTTGCCGCAATTGTTGCGCTTGATCAGCGAGATCATCTCGGGCGCCATGCGGCCCTCGTCCATCAACCGGCCGACGCGGAGCGAAGCCTGCAGGCCGAGCGCGATCTCGGTCTGCATGTCGGCCAGCTTCTTCTGAATGAGTTGCGTGGCCGCGAGCGGCCGATTGAACTGACGGCGCTCCAGCGTGTAGCGGCGGGCACGATGCCAGCAATCCTCGGCCGCGCCCATCACGCCCCAGGAAATTCCGTAGCGCGCCCGGTTGAGGCAGCCGAACGGCCCCTTCAGCCCGGAGACGCCGGGTAGGATGGCTTCTTCCGAAACCTCGACATCCTCCATCACGATCTGGCCCGTGACGGAGGCGCGAAGCGAGAGCTTGTCGCCGATGCGCGGCGCCGAGAGCCCCTTCATGCCCTTGTCGAGAACGAAGCCGCGGATGGCGCCCTCATGCGCATCCGACTTGGCCCAGACCACGAAGACGTCGGCGATCGGCGCATTGGAGATCCAGGTCTTGGCGCCGGAGAGAACGTAGCCGCCGTCGACCTTGCGCGCCCGCGTCAGCATGCCGGCCGGATCCGAACCGGCGTCGGGCTCCGTCAGACCGAAGCAACCGATCCACTCGCCCGATGCCAGCTTCGGCAGGTATTTCTGGCGCTGCGCTTCGCTGCCGTAGGTAAAGATGGGGAACATGACGAGCGAGGATTGCACGCTCATCATCGAGCGATAGCCCGAGTCGACTCGCTCGACCTCGCGCGCTACGAGGCCATAGGAGACGTAGGAGGCTCCGGCGCAGCCGTACTCCTCCGGCAGCGTCAGGCCGAGAAGACCAAGCGCCCCCATCTCGGCGAAAAGCTCAGGCGCCACGGTCTCGTCCCGGTAGGCGGCGAGGATGCGGGGCTGGAGCTTGTCCTGCGCGTAATCCCGGGCCGTGTCCCGGATCATCCGCTCC
>JAYVMK010000206.1:0-3019 GCA_043758995.1 Lichenibacterium sp.
GCCGAAGCGCTGGCGGGCGCCGCCCACGCCCCTCATCACATGGTTTCGGCGCTGGCCAGTGACCATTCCGCCATTGCGGCGATCGTCCTCGCCCGGTCGCCGATCCTCACCGATTCCGAATTGATCGATGCCGCGGCCGTGAGTGAAGCGGCCGGCCAATGCGCTATCGCGGGCCGGCCTGGCCTGTCCGCCGCCGTCGCCGGGGCCCTGGCCGAGGTCGGTGACTTCGACGCCGTGCTGGTGCTCTGCCGCAATCACGATGCCGTGCTGGCCGACATTTCGGTCCGGCGGATCTTGGAGCGGTTCGGGCGGGATGGCGACATTCGTGAAAGCCTCGGGGGGCGGCCCGATCTCTGCGCTGCGCTCCGCCACGACCTCGTTGTCGCCACTGCGGAAGCCCTGCGTCGCTTCGTAACCGAGCGCCGCTGGATGGCGCCGGAGCGGGCGCGTCGCGTCACCGGAGAGGCGAGCGAACGCGCCAGTGTGTCCTTGTCGGAACAGAACGATGCCGTAGAAGGCGATCTCGGACGCCTGCGCTTCGTGGGCCATCTCAGACGGTCCGGCCATCTCACCCCGGCCTTGGTGCTGCGCGCCCTGTTCAGCGGTCAGATGGCCCTGTTCGAGACCGCCCTGGCGGAACTGTCGGGCCAGGCGCTGAGCCGCGTCGCAGGCCTCGTCCGCCACCCAGATGGGCTGGCTTTCGCGGCTCTGGTGCGGGCCACAGGACTGCCGGACGGGCTTCTGCCCTGCATCCGCGTCGCGCTGTCCGTCCAGCCGCCCCGAATGTCTCATCGAACCGCGCGCCTGCGTCGCGAGATCGTGGGAGAGGTCCTGGTCCGCTGCAACGTCGAGAGTTCGGCCGTCCCCGGTCTCAACGCCTTGCTGCGCCGGTTCGAAGCCGAGGCCGTAAGAGGCGAGAGCCGCGCTGCGCCGCTTTCGCATCGCTCGGCGCCTGCCGAGCGGCCAAGGGCCGCCCCTGCACCTCTTCGCATCGAGCCAGTCTTCGCCGAACCGCTGGATCTGGCGGCGTTCGACGGGCTGCACGAAGAGGGGTCGCCGGAGGACGCTCAGCCTCTCCAATTGGCAGAGGCGGCCTGAAGCCTGGCCTCTCTCTGCTCGAGCCAGGCCCGAGGCCGCGCCGTGAGCGATTGTCACGAGTCTCAGGCCGTCGAGGTCGCGGCCTGATTCACGACCGGGTCGAGGTCGCGCGATCGTGCAATCCCGATGGCTATTCTGGGCGGCAAAGGCGCGATGACACGGTGACCCGGCTCGGGTCCGCGAGCCAGGCGCGCATGCCGGCTTGGTGAGGGAACCGGCCCGACGCGGGCAGGGCTCGAGCCTCGGTCTCGAAGACGATCTCGTCCACCGCGAGGGGCCAGGGGGCGAGGCTGTAGGCGTTGATCGTGCCGGCCACGGCCTTGAGGATCACCGTTCGTCCTGCCACGTCGAGCCGAGACGGTGCCGGCAGAGCACCACAGAGAACAAGCGAGAGGATATCCACAAAGGCGAGCAGGTCGGCCTCCCGCGCCACGTCCTCCGCCTCCAGCCCCAGAGCTCGCATCCAGCCGTCCTGAAGCTGCCGGTGGCGTGCCAGATAGGCCTGAGCGGCTCGGTCGTCCTCGGTTCGCGCGATCGTGCCGGAGCTCCTGTGCCGGTCGCTGAAGCGCTCGTAGATCGTGCTGCCGTGCCGCGATAGCAGCAGCGCCACGCGGCGACCCCAGGCCGCCAGGGCGCGCTCGACGCCGCGCTCCCACATCGGCGCGTGCGAGGCGGCGCCGATATGGCGGAAGAAATGCGGTCGCCCGGTCTCGGGATCGAAGCTCGGCGACACTTCCCAGTCGAGCCAGGCGATGTCGTGCTGTTCGGCCGCCAGCACCGTGTCGGCATGCAGCGGCGCGCCCCAGGCCGCAAGGATCCGGCCCGAGATCAGCGCATGCGCGGGCTGGGTGATGGCGAGCAGGGCAGGCGGCGTGGTCGAACCTTGGTCATTGAACAGCACCGGAATGCCTCCTCCGTCGTGACTCTGCCGACCTTTCGACCAGCGACGTCTCCCGTCGCCGGTGATTGCACGCAAGGACCGCACCAACTGTCCTCTCGGCACCGAACTTGCGAAGACGCGGTCGGGACCGCCCGACGATGGCCGAAGCGGCAGGTCCCAGGAGTGTCCGATGGCAGGTCGACTACATCACCGAGCGAGCGGGATCGCGACGTCGGTTCTCGCGGGGCTGCTGCTCAGCACGTCGCTCGCCACGGCAGAGGACAAGGCGGCGATCCTGCTGCCGGGCAGCATCAACGACCAGAGCTGGAACGCGCTCGGATATTCGATCCTCATGGCCCTGAAGCCGCATGGGTTCGCCACGGCCTATTCCGAAAACGTCGCCGATGCCGACGAGGCCGAGGCTCTGCGCGGCTATGCCGGCCAGGGCTATTCGATCGTGATGGGCCACTCGGGCCGGTTCGTCTCCGCCATGGAGCAGATCGCACCGGACTTCCCCAAAACGCAATTCATCGCCGTCAGCGGCAACGAGGGCTTGGCCCCGAACGTCATGTCGATCGACTGGAACAACGCCCAGTTCGGCTGCCAGCTCGGAGTCTTGGCGGCGCGAATGAGCAAATCCAAGATGGTGGCCGGCGTCTATGGCCTCGAAGGCGTGCCGAACATCACCGCCCAGGCCGGCGGCTTCCGCATCTGCGCCGTCAAGGCCGGCGCGAAAGTGTCGATCCTCTACGTCAAGGACATGGAGGATCCCGCGGCCGCCAAGGAGGCCGCTCTGTCGTTGATCGCGCAGGGCGCCGACGTGATCACGGGCAAGCTCAATGCCGCCGAGGCGGGCCTCGTCGAAGCCGCCAAGGAGAAGCACGTCTATGTCACGGGCCGCGGTCTGGACCAGACCAAGATGGCGCCGGACGCAGTGCTGACCAACATTCTCGAAGACTGGCCTGGCATGTTCGGCAAGACCGCCGACGACGTGAAGGGCGGCAAGCTGTTCGGTACCTTCGTCCAGTACGGCTACGACAC
>JAYVMK010000207.1:0-15972 GCA_043758995.1 Lichenibacterium sp.
GCGCAACGCGTGCTCGGCGATCTCGGACTGCAGGTCGCGCCGGTGTGGGAGTTCGACACCCTGGCCGAGGCCGAGGCGTTCCTCGACCGCCGCCCCGCCCGTTATGTGCTGAAGTTCAACGGCGACGGTTTCGGTGCGGCCGACACCTATGTGGGGCGTCTCGCGGATGCGCGCGACGTGCGGGCCATGGTGGCGGCGAAGTTCCGCCAGATGGGCCGCTCCAATATCGGCTTCGTGCTGATGGAACACGTCGAGGGAGTGGAGATGGGCGTCGGCGCCTATTTCGACGGCGACCGCTTCCTGACGCCGGCCTGCCTCGACTGGGAGCACAAGCATTTCTTCCCGGGCGATCTCGGTGAGCTGACCGGTGAGATGGGGACCGTCGTGACCTACGATCGATCCACCACGTTCTTCGACCTCACATTGGCCCGCATGGCGCCGCTCCTGCGCCAGCACGGCTATTGCGGCTATATCAATCTCAACACGATCGTGAACGATCGCGGGATCTGGCCGCTCGAATTCACGTGCCGCTTCGGCTATCCCGGCTATGCGATCCTCGATCCGCTGCAGAAGACGTCCTGGTCGACGTTGTTCAAAAGCATGGTGACGCGCTCCGGACTGCGCTTCGAGACCGCTCCGGGTTTCGCAGTCGGGATCGTCGTGACGACGCGACCCTTTCCGTTCATCCGCACCTTCGTGCCCGAGCCGATCGGGCTACCGGTCCTCTTCGATGGTTCCCTCACCGACGAGGATCGCAATAACCTGCATTTCGGCGAAATGGGTCTCGACGGGGAGACGTTGGTGACGGCGGGCTACCATGGCTGGACCCTCGTCGTGACCGTCACGGGCGACACGCTGCCCGAGGCACAGGCGGCCGCCTACCGGCTGACGCGACGCGTGGTGATCCCGAACCTGCGTTACCGCAACGACATTGGCGACCGTCTGATTGCCGGTCAACTCGCCGAGGTGGAGCGCCTGGGCTTCCTCGACGCGTCCGACCCGAAAGCACGGTCCTGATGACGATTGAACCGCTGCCGCATGAACGCCTCTACACGCGACTGCAGGCCTCCCCCGGAAAAGGCGTCGGCGTCTTCGCCATCCGCGACATCCCGCAAGGCGTGAACCCCTTCCTGGGCGACAGCAACGGGACCGCCCGCGTTCCGGCAGCTGTCGTCGACGCGATAGAGGATGCGGAACTCCGCCGCATGTATGTCGACTTCTGTCCGCTGATCGATGGGCATTATTTCGCTCCGATCGACTTCAACAGAATGACGGTGTCCTGGCATATGAATCATTCGGACCGGCCGAATATGATGGCGGACCCGAACGTCAACTTCGTCGCGGCGCGCCACATTGCGGCGGGCGAGGAACTGTTCATCGATTATCGGACGTTCAGCGAGCACGCTGATAAATTCGTCGCCGAATGGCGGACGGAAGACGAATGACGGCAAGAGGGGCGGTGCTCATCGCCTACTCGACGCTAGTTGTGACTGCCGGGGCAACAACTCTAGCCTTAGAAGTCTAGACTCAGACTATCAATGGCTGGACGTGGTGGGCGGTACAGGGTTTGAACCTGTGACCCCTGCGATGTCAACACAGTGCTCTACCGCTGAGCTAACCGCCCGGTTCGGGTTGTCTAACCGGCGACCGGGCGGGACGCAAGCGGAAATGTGGGGGCTCGGCGGCGCCCCACACGGCCGTTCAATAGGTGGCGAACATGCGCCGGATCTCGTCCGGGTCGCTGGTCCGTGTGAGCGCCAGGGCCAGCAGGATGCGGGCCTTCCAGGGCGAGAGATTGTCGGCTGTGAGCACGCCGCCCTTGCGGAGCTTCTCGCCGTCGATGGCGACCCCACTGCCGACGCGCGTGGCGAGGACCACCGCAACCCCGCTCGCCACCGCCTCGGTCAGGGCGGCGAATTCGGCCGCCGTCGCCATGCCGGGTGCGAAGGCGGCCTGGACAAGGCCGCGAGCACCGGCGGCCATGAAGGCCCGCACAGCGGTCCCGTCGGCTCCGGCGTAGGACGTCACGATGTCGACGCGGGGCAGGGCGCCGAGATCGGCGACGGAAAACTCCGTGTCGGGCATGTGGCGACGCTCGGCCCGGCGATAGTAGCGGACATCGGCGCCGTCGACCTGACCGAGGATGCCGAAGTCGGCGGTGCGGAAGGTCTGCAGCCGCGCCGTGGAGGTCTTGGCGACGTCGCGGGCGGCCTGGATCTCGTCGTTCAGCACCACGAGAACACCGCGGCCGCGCGACACCGGATCGGCGGCGACCCGGACGGCACCGAGAAGGTTCGCCGGCGCGTCGGAAGACAGACCGCTGAGCGGCCGCTGCGAGCCGACGAGCACGACCGGGATGGCAAGCCTGAGAGTGAGGTTCAGCGCATAGGCGGTCTCTTCCAGCGTGGCCGTGCCGTGACCGATGACGATGCCGGCGAGATCCGGATCCTCGGCGGCGAGATCGGTGCAGAGACGGGCCAGCTCGTGCCAGACCGAGGGGCCGATGGCGGAACTGTCGACGGCGCGGAACGTCACCGGCCGGACGTCGGCGATCAGAGCCAGTTCCGGGACGGCCGCCACGATGGCCGGGGCATCGAGCCGGCGTTCGTGGCGGCCGTAGTCGAGAATGTCGAGGGCATCGGCGCCGATCGACGACAGGGTGCCACCGGTGCCGATGAAGGCGATTCTGCGCATGCAAACTCCTGGACGGGATGTCGAAAGGTCAGTGGCAGGGGGAGCGGCGCGCGGCAAGGCGCGCGCGTGTCCGAGGACGGTCCGGTCTGTCCATTGACAACCCGGGGCCGCAGCCCGAAACCTCCGCCCGCATCGCGTTTCAAAGGACTTCGGCAGCATGGCGGATCACGGCACCCTTCAGGCCATCATCGAACAGGCCTTCGAGGATCGGGCTTCGATCTCCCCCGCCACCACCGGCGAGGTGCGCGATGCCGTCGACCGCGCCCTGACGCTGCTCGACTCGGGCGAGTTGCGCGTCGCCACCAAGACCGAGGGCGCCACCGGCCCCGGTAGCTGGACCGTGCATCAATGGCTGAAGAAGGCCGTGCTGCTCTCCTTCCGCCTCAACGACATGGCCATGGTGCCGGGCGGGCCGGGAGGCTCCTCCTGGTACGACAAGGTGCCGTCGAAATTCGAAGGCTGGGGCGAGAACCAGTGGGCCGCTGCAGGCTTCCGCGCCGTGCCGAACTGCGTGGTTCGCCGCTCGGCCTATATCGCGCCCGGTGCCATCCTGATGCCGTCCTTCGTCAACCTCGGTGCCTCGGTCGGTGCCGGCACGATGGTCGACACCTGGGTCACGGTCGGTTCTTGCGCGCAGATCGGCAAGAACGTGCATCTGTCGGGCGGCGTCGGTATCGGCGGCGTGCTGGAGCCGCTCCAGGCCAACCCCACCATCATCGAGGACGATTGCTTCATCGGCGCCCGTTCCGAAGTGGTGGAGGGCGTCATCGTGGGGCAGGGGTCGGTGCTTTCTATGGGCGTCTTCATCTCGGCCTCGACCAAGATCGTCGATCGCGCGACCGGTCAGATCCATGTGGGCTACGTGCCGCCCTATTCGGTGGTGGTGTCGGGCAACCTTCCCGGGCGTCCGTTGCCCGACGGCGCGCCGGGGCCGTCGCTTTATTGCGCCGTCATCGTCAAGACCGTGGACGCGCAGACGCGCGCCAAGACCGGCATCAACGACCTCCTGCGGGACTGAGAGCGCCTTGGACGACGCGGGCTTCCGCTTTCTCTATCGCGAGGACCGCGGCCGCATCTCCCGTGCCACATGGTGGCGCGGGATCCTGCCGCTCGCCGCACTGGTGGCCCTCGGCACGGCCGGCTGGATCGCGCTGCGTCCTTACGCGGTGCATGATCTCAACACGCAGCCGTTCATCGATGGCGCCACCATCGCGGCCTATCTCTACTTGGCCCTATACGCCTTCGGCCTGATCCTCGGGGCGGTCTGCTACTACAACGTGTCGGCCAAGCGCTTCCGTGATCGTGGCCGGCCCGGGCGCTGGGCGGCGGCCCTACCGCTCGCCGCATTCCTCACCGGGGCGCTGGTGTGGTTCATCCCCCAGAGTTTCGGAGACGTCCCCGACTGGATCGGCCGCGTCGCGGAGGTGGCGCTGCTGGTCGTGCTCCTCTGGAACGTCCTTGACCTCGGCCTTGGGCCGACGCTTGCGAAGCAGCGGAGAATCCTGCCGTGACCGCTATTCCCACCGCGCTCGAGGTACTTCAGGCGCTGCTGCGCTGTCCCTCGGTCACGCCGGCCGAAGGCGGCGCGCTCGATATCCTGCAGGGGGTGCTGGAGCCGGCCGGCTTCGCGGTCCACCGCGTGACCTTTTCCGCGCCCGGAACACCCGACGTGGCCAATCTCTACGCCCGGATCGGCACGGAGGCGCCGAACCTCGTCTTCGCCGGCCATACCGACGTGGTGCCGCCCGGCGACGCCGGGTCCTGGCGCCATCCGCCCTTCTCCGGCACCGTCGAGGACGGCATGATCTGGGGCCGGGGTGCCTGCGACATGAAGGGCGGCGTGGCGGCGGCCGTCGCGGCGGCGCTCGACCATGTGGCCCGCCATGGCACGCCGAAGGGGTCGATCTCCTTCCTGATCACCGGCGACGAGGAGGGGCCGGCCGTCAACGGTACCGCCAAGCTTCTCGATTGGGCCCGGGATCGTGGTGAGCGCTTCGAGGCCTGCATCCTGGGAGAGCCCACCAACCCGACCCGCATGGGCGAGATGATCAAGATCGGCCGTCGCGGCTCGCTGACGGGAGAGATCGTGATCGAGGGCCGGCAGGGTCACGTCGCCTACCCGCATCTCGCCGACAATCCGATCCCGCGGCTCCTGCGCGTGCTGGCGGCGCTGAAGGCCGAGCCACTCGATGCCGGCACGGCGCATTTCGATCCCTCGAACCTCGAAGTCGTGACGGTCGACACCGGCAACCCGTCCGCCAACGTCATTCCGGCCGATTGCCGGGCGCGGTTCAATATCCGCTTCAACGAGACCTGGACCCCGGAGACGCTCGCTGCCGAGCTTCGCCGGCGTGTCGGGACGGCGGACGCCGGGGCGCATCGGCTGGAGTTCCTGCCTTGCAACGCACTCGCCTTCCTCACGGAGCCGGGGCCCTTCACGCAGATCGTGGCGGAGGCCGTCGAGGCCGAGACCGGCACGGCTCCGGTTCTGTCGACCACGGGCGGGACGTCCGATGCCCGCTTCATCACCCGGGACTGCCCGGTGGTGGAATTCGGCCTCGTCGGCCAGACCATGCATGCCGTCGACGAGCGCGTCAGCCTCGACGATCTGGCGAAGCTTCAGGCGGTCTACGGCGGCGTGCTGAGGCGCTACTTTGCAGGGCCGACGGTGGGCTGAGCCTTTCGAGGCTTCGGTTCGGCTCCGTCTTCCGCTCATCCGCGCGCAGGCGGGATGAGCGGAAGGGCCTCGCGGGGTCTCGGTGAAATGCCGCGTCAGGCCTTGAAGCGGCCCTCCATGGCCATGGCCGACAGGGGCTGGCGGTCGTTCGGCTGTTCGCGCGCCTGCACACCTTCGGGCAAGGTCGCTTTGTCGCCGATGCGGCCGAGCGCGATGGCGCATTCCACCCGGAAGCCCTGGGGCACGTCGAGCTCCGCGAAGGCCCGGTCCAAGTCCATGCCCACCATGGCATGGGTGTACCAGTCGGCCATTCGGGCTTGCAGGGCGAAGCTCATCCAGGCCGCGCCGGCGTCGAAGGAGTGAGAGCGGGACGGCACGTCCTTGTCCTGACCCGGCGGGCGCATCAGCGAGTTCGACAGCACGATCACGAGCGCGGAGGCGCTCTTGGCCCAGGATTGATTGAAGGGGTTCAAGAGCCCGAGCAGCGCGTCGAAGGCCGGCGTGCCGCGACGCCCGTAGATGAAGCGAGCCGGCTGCGAATTATACGACGACGGTGCCCAGCGCGCGGCCTCGAGCAGGCCGAGGAGTTCGGGCTCGGAGATCAGGTCCGGCGCGAAAGCGCGCGGCGACCAGCGATCGAGGAAGACGGGTGCGATCGGGTGTTCGGGGCGACGCGGGGAAGGCTGCATGAAGGCTCCTCAGCCGGCTTCATGCCGGCCAGAGGCTCTTGCCGCCGATTTCTCCGCCCCGCAAGCGGGCCGGGCAGCGACGGCGGCCGGGACCGATCAGGCGGCTCCGCCGGGCTCGCCGTCCGGCACGGGATGCGACCGGTAGGCCTGTTCGATATAGGCGAGATTGATCAAAGCGCTGCCTCGCTCGGGATAGACCCCGACGTTCATGCGCGCCGTCGCCTGCAACTCTTCGATGACGAAGTTCAGCGCCGAACGAAGGTCAGGGAAACTCTTCGTCTCGGCATCCTTACCGGCGCCCCCGACCTGTTCCGACGTCATCTCCGGGCTCCAGCGCACCATTGCGGGCGAGTCCCACACCATCTCCGCCATCGTATCCTCCTCGTCCTCTGTCGCTGCGCAACGCGCGGCCAAGCGAAATGGCAGCATGGCCAGGAGCCCCTCGGCTGCGGCCCTTCGGACATCGTCGAGGTCGTCGTCAGCGCGACAGCAGCAGCCGGCCGTGATCCACCTTCACGCCGGACAGGCGTGACAGGAAGCTCATGCCGACCAGCGTCTCCGAGAGCTGTCCTCGGCCGCTGATCAACGCCGGCACATCGCGGACTTCGATGCTGCCGAGGCGCACATACGGAAGCGTGACCTTGGCGACGGAAGCGCGACCGTTGGCCGTACTCACCGCGTATTTGAAGTCCGCCGTGGCGGGACGGATGCCGAGGCGGTCGGCCTCCTCATAGGTCAGACTGACGAAGGTAGCCCCCGTGTCGATCATCGCGTCGAAGCGCAGGCCCGCAATCTCGACGGCGGTGTGAAACTGACCGAACCCGTCGGGCGCGATCGTTTCGTCGCCCGGCCATGACGGAGCGCTCGTTGGGACGACAAGCGCGGGACCAGCAAGCGGTGGCTTGCTCGGAGTGGCGAGTGTCTCGATCGGAGTATCGGAGGTCGTCCCTCGAACAGAGGCCCAGATCGCCTTCCGCCGGGCCGGATCGAGCGTGGAGAGCTGCTGCCCCGCCACCAAAGCCACGACGGTGCTGGCCACCGCCCATTTGTAAACGTCCATCCCGACCTCCGCGCACTGAGGCGCGCGATGATGGTCGGTCGCGGCACCCTACCGAACCGTTGCGCGCACGGATGTATCGCTGGAGAGGGTGAAGGATCGGCTGCTCCGTTCGATCCAATGCGCGAGACATGCCGTTCTGAACGGATGCGGCTCGCCGGAGCGATACCGCACATGCATGGTGGAGAGACCGAGCCGGCGATCGCCGACCCTGCCGAGGAGCAGACGGGCCAAGCCGCACCGACGGTCTGTACGACCGAGGCGCGACGGCGCTCTACCCGGCCGCCAAGGCGGCCGAACCGTGACCGTGCAGCGCCAAGCCGTCGGGCCGGCAGACGACACGGTCGCGGCCCTTGCGTTTGGCGTCGTAGAGCGCCTCGTCGGCCCTGGCCATCAGGGCGTCGGGCGTGTCCTCGGTCCCCAGGCGCCTTGTGACGCCGATGCTGACCGTGATGTCGAGGACGACACCCGGGGCGGCAACGATGGGAGAGGCTTTGACGGCATGGCGGATCCGCTCCGCACCCAGGGTCGCGAGACCGAGGGACGCGCCCGGCAGGATGATGGCGAATTCCTCACCGCCCAGGCGTCCGATGCAGCCCTGTGCCGGAAGCTGGATGCGGCAGATCTCGGCGAAGGCCTGGATGACCCGATCCCCCGCCACATGACCATGGCCGTCGTTGACCGCCTTGAAGCGATCGATGTCGAACATCAGGAGGCAGAGATCCAATCCGTCGCGTTCGGCCCGCCGCCACTCGTCTTCCAGCGTGGCGAGGAGCTTTCGGCGGGTGGCGACACCCGTCAACACGTCGGTGTCGGCGAGGCTCTGCAGATGCGCGTTGCTGTCCTCCAACCGGTCTTTCGCTAGGAGAAGGTCCCGTGTCCGCTCGGCGACCCGGAGTTCGAGCCCGTCCCGCTCGCGCATGACGTCTCTGACCGCGACATTGCGCTGGCGCAGGGCGCGCATCAGCCAGAGGATCAGGCCCGCTTCCGCCACCAGCGCCGCGACGGCGAGCCCGATGCCGAAGCTGTAGCGCCGCCAGTCGGGGATCTCGCGACCCACGATGATCGATCCCGGCGGTAGCCGACGATCTGGGATGCCCCAGCGCCGCAGTTGCGCATCGTCGAACATGATGGGCGTGAGCGACGCTTCGTCGTGGATCCACCGCTCGGCGTAAGCCGGGCCCAGCGCCAGATCGGCCATCATGGTTCCGAATCTCTGCGCCGACAGAAGGCGGCCGCCGACGACGCCCTGGCCCAGGTAGAGATCGTGATAGGCGAAGATCGGCACCGAGGCGCTCTTGGCCAGGGATCGCAGGACCGAGATGGGCGTGTCGCGCTCGCCCATGCGATCCCTGAAGACGGGGGTGTAGAAGAGAACGGAGCCCTGCGGCAGCCGAGTGCTGCGATCGGCGAGTTCGGCGAAGGTGAAGTCGTCCCAGGTTTCGAGTGCGACCCCCGGCGGCAGGGCTGGGGCTGCCGCGGCGAGGAGTTTCCGCTTGTTGGCCTGCCCGACCAGCGACGAATCGGTGACGACGACCACGCGTTTCACATCCGGCATGACGCTGGCGAGGGTCTGGAACGACCCCATGGCCCAATTGCCTTGCGATTGAATGACCTCGATTCCCGAGGCGGGCGACGGAACGGTGACGCCCGGGTCGATGGCATAGCGGTGCGCCGAGGCGAAGAGGTCCGGATTGGACAGGAGGAGATGCGTCGCCGCAGTGGATTCTGCGATGACGGTATCGAAGGTCAGTCCGGCATATTTGACGCGCAGATAGGCGATGAGAGAGGGGCCGAAGACCGACGCATCGAGCCGCGAGCTGTCGAGCCGCTCTTCGTAGATGTCCGGACGGGCGGCGGGGTCGATCTGCTGGACCCTGTCCTGCAGGGCCGCATGGATCCGCATCTGCCAGGGCATGAGATCATTGTAGGAGTAGAGAATGAGGACGTTGCGGTGCTGCGCTGCCGCCGATAGCGGTGCCTGCGCCGCCGAGATAACAAGGGCGATCGTCGCGATGAGGCAACGGAGCCGGGCGATCTTCCCCATGGAGACGTTTCCCGTTGCGGCGTTGACCCGAGGCCGACATGCCTGGAGGGCATGCTCGGCGCCGGACCAGGAGACCGGCGGCCCCCGTGAGAGACGGCCGCTCGGCCTGCGCTGTAACCTGATGTTGCAGATGCTACAACGGCAGCGCGATCTGTTCTCTAAAAGGTTGAAGGGTTCCTACACAGAAACCTGCCAATAGCCTTGCTGTTAGGTGAAAATTAACGTTGAGCCGCCGGTCCCGGCACGAAGGCCCAGGCCGCCAGCGCCAACGCCAGAATCAGCACGACCGAAAGCGCGGCGGCGACATGCATCCCGCCGACGAGATCCGGCCCTGCCAGCGTGCCGAAGACCGCCACCCCGATGGCGCCGCCGGCCTGGCGCGCCGCGTTGGAGACGGCGGCGGCGACGCCGGAGCGCGAGCGTTCGACGCTGCCCAGCATGGCGCCGATCATGGCGGGGACGCCGGTTCCCATGCCGGCCGGCATGAGGATGAAGGCCGGCAGCGCCAGCCAATAGGGGCTGCCGGCGCCGAGCAGCAGCAGCAGGCCGAAGCCGAGCGCATCGACCAGGAAGCCGCCCACCATGCAGGCCCGGACCCCGAAACGACCGACCATGCGGGCATTGACGAGATTCACCGCCACGAAGGTCGCCATCAGCGGCAGATAGGCGAAGCCGGTCGCCGTGCCACTGTAACCCTGCACCTTTTGAAAGTAGAGGCTCAGCACGAAGACCATGCCGTAGAAGGTGAAGTTCGAGACCGTTCCATAGACCATGGCGGTCGAGAAGGTGCCGGAGCGGAACAGCGACAACGGCAGCAGCGGCGCCCTGGCGCGCGCCTCGACAAGCACGAAAAGCGGACCCGCCACCAGCGCCAGGGCGAAAAGGCCGAGGACGAGCGGATGACCGAAGCCGAGCGGATGCGCCTCGATCACGGCGCCCGTCAGCCCGGCAAGCGCCAGGATGGCGAGCAGTTGCCCGAGCGGATCGAAGCCCTGGCCTTCCTCCTCGCGCGGCGTTTCGGGCGCGCGCCGGGCGAGCAGGGCCGCCACGAGGCAGATCGGAAGGTTGACGAGGAAGATGAGGCGCCAGGATCCGGCGGCCAGCAGCAAGCCACCCAGCACCGGGCCGGCGGCAAGGCCGATGCTGCCCGAGGCGGTCCAAAGGCCGACGGCCTTCACGCGCGATGGTGGATGGTGCTGGGTGGCGTGGTTGATTAGCGACAGCGAGCAGGGGAGCATCACGGCGGCACCGACGCCCTGCAGCGCCCGGGCCGCCACCAGCGTCACGACGTCCGGAGCGAGGCCGCAGAGCGCCGAGGCGAGGCCGAAGAGCGCGACGCCCGCGATGTAGAGGCGGCGCGCCCCGAACCGGTCGCCGAGAAAGCCGCCGATCAGCAGCATCACGGCGAAGACCAGCGCGTAGCCGTCGACGATCCACTGTAGGCCCGAGATACCGGCGCCGAGATCGCTGCCGAGCCGGGGCAGGGCCACGTTGACCACCGTGACATCGAGTTGCACCAGCGCGAAGCCGAGGCTCGCGGCGCCCTGGGTCCAGCCCATTCCGCCACTCTGCCGTGTCGCCGTCACCGTCATCCTGCCACCCCCACCCGGCTCGCTTACAAGACCGGGCGAAGGACGACCAGAGAATGGCTGCCATGAGCCGCCCTTTGCACCAAAGACGCGGCGTTGGACCGGATGCCGAGCGAAGCCGCGCCATGGAGCGGCGCCAAGTGAGGGCGGTGCGACGCCTTGCCTTGCTTCGATGCTCGGCGGCGAGCATTGAAGACTGAGACGCCGGCGACGGCGTCCTCTGGAGAAACACACGTGAGCGAACTCTGCGATATCGGCGTCATCGGCCTCGCCGTCATGGGCGCCAACCTGGCCCGCAATGCCGCCCGCAAGGGATTCGGCGTGGCGCTCTACAACCGGACCGGCTCGCGCACCGATGCCGTCATGGCGGAGCACGGAACCGAGGGGCGCTTCGTCGCCTCGCATGAGCTGAAGGATTTCGTGGCCTCGCTGGCCAGGCCACGTGCCATGGTCATCATGGTCAAGGCCGGCAAGCCGGTCGATGCCGTCATCGACGAACTCGTGCCGCTGCTCGACCAGGGCGATATCGTCATCGATGGCGGCAATTCGCTGTTTTCCGATTCGAACCGGCGCGAAGCCGCCCTCAAGGCCAAGGGCTTCCGCTTCGTCGGCATGGGCGTGTCGGGCGGCGAAGAGGGCGCTTTGCTCGGCCCCAGCATGATGCCGGGCGGCGAGCGCGAGGCCTACGAGCGCATCGCCCCCATGGTCACCAAAATGGCGGCCCAGGTCGATGGCGAGCCCTGCGCCACCTACATCGGGCCGGCGGGCGCCGGCCATTACGTCAAGATGGTGCACAACGGCATCGAATATGCCGACATGCAGCTCATCACCGAGGCCTACGACCTGTTCCGCACGGTCTATGGGCTCGATGCCTCGGCCATCGCCGAGATCTTCCAGGGTTGGAAGACGAGCGACCTCGACAGCTATCTCGTCGATATCACCACCGAGGTCCTGCAGAAGCAGGATGCCAAGACCGGACGCGCGCTCGTCGACAGCATCGTCGACGAGGCCGAGCAGAAGGGCACCGGCCGCTGGACCGCCGCCAATGCGCTCGATCTCGGCGTGCCGCTGACCGGCATCACCGAAGCGGTCTTCGCCCGCGCTCTCTCGGGCCGTCGCAAGCTGCGCGGCGAAGCGGAAAAGCTGCTTCCCTTCCACACACCGCCGGCGCGCAAGCCGACCCAGGCCGATATCGACGCGGTGCGTGACGCCCTCTACGCCTCGAAGATCATCGCCTATGCGCAGGGCTTCGAGCAGATGACGGCGGCCTCCAAGGAATATGGCTGGGACCTGAAACTGGGCGAAGTCGCCACGATCTGGCGCGGCGGCTGCATCATCCGGGCGCGCTTCCTGAAACGTATCCGGGACGCCTACCAGGCCAGCGACGACATCCCGAACCTCGTCCTCGAAGATTATTTCCGCGACGCGGTTCTCAAAGCCGAACCGGCGTGGCGCAAGGTCGTGATGCTGGCGGTGGAGCACGGCGTGGCCATCCCGGCCTTCTCGTCGTCGCTCTCCTACTACGACGGGCTCCGCCGCTCGCGCGGCCCCGCCAACCTTCTGCAGGGCCTGCGCGACTATTTCGGCGCCCACACCTACCGCCGCCTCGACGAGGAAGGCTCGTTCCACACGCGCTGGAGCCAGGACGGCTCCGAAATCCGCACCGACGCGCCCACCCAAGGCGGCACATCGCGGAGCTGAGGGGCGCACTGCGCCTTTCCCGTCGGGGCCGTGCGTGACGACGACGTCGGCCCCGAAACCTGTGCACCGTGTGGCCTGGCGCGCGGAAGCCGTCCATCGCGACGGGGAGGGCGCTGCCACCTCCACGGTACGGCGCGGCAAGTCTTTGTAGAAGCAGGGGAAGGGTCGCGGCCGGCCTCGATCGCGTCGTGTCCGGTAAGCCCCTCCGACTCGCTTCTCGGGCTCGATCAGAGCTTTGGCCTGGAATCTGCCGCCCGCGACTTAGTCCGGCGATGTGTGTCGCCACCGCTTCGAAGAGATCGCCGTATCTGTTGGATCAGGCCGACGGCCAGGTCGGCCTCCCTGTGATCGGAGAGGAGAGCCGCGACACTTTGTGAGTGTCCCACTGGACAAAATGACCACCGTAAAAGACGTGGACCTCGTTCTCTGAGTGCCTAGTTGAACTCCTATCGGACGGACGGCTCGGGGCTCCCCGTACAGCCATTGGAACCGACGGGAGTGGCTCTTTGCAAGACAATCAATGGCCGGTGCTGCTGTCCCGCCTCGACTTCGGCTGGATCACCACTCTGCACATCCTGTATCCGCCGCTGACGATCGGCCTGGCTGCCTTGCTGTTCTTCTCGGAGTTTCGCTGGGTGCGGAGCGGCAACGACCATTGGTATCGACTTTGTCGCTTTTTCGAAAAGTTGCTGATCATCAACTTCGCCGCCGGCGTCGCCACCGGCATCACCATGGAGATGGCTTTCGGCATTCTCTATGGCCCGTTTTCCCAGGCCGTAGGACCGTTCTTCGGGCAGGTGCTGGGCTATGAGACCATCACGGCTTTCATGTACGAGGCAGGCTTCATCGGCCTGATGATCTTCGGCTGGGGCAAGATCTCCAAGCGCATGCATCTTTTCGCGACGTTCAATGTGGCGTTGTCGGCGACCTTCTCGGCGATGTGGATCCTCGTCGCGAACTCCTGGATGCAGACCCCCACCGGCGTGGAGATCCACGACGGCGTTTTCACCGTGAAGAACTGGTGGACGGCGCTGTTCAACCCGGACGTCATCTACGGTTTCCCGCACATGCTCATCGCCTGCATCGAGCTGGGCTTGGCCTTCGTCATCGGCGTTTCTGCGCTCTATCTTCTGCAGCGGCGCAACGTGCCGACGTTCCAGAAGGCCTTCAAATTCTCGATGCTGGTGCTGCTGCCGGTCGCGGCGCTGCAGATCTATCTCGGCGATGGCCTTGGCCTGACGGTGGCCGAGGACCAGAAGCCGGTGCTGGCCGCCATGGAGGGTCATTACAACACCTACAACTCCGACGGCAGCGTCAACACGGGCTGGCACTTGCTCGCCTGGCCGAACGAGAAAAATGACGGCAACGCCTGGGCCATCACCATACCGCACGCGCTGAGCCTGATCGAAACCCATAGCTGGAACGGGAAAGTTCAGGGACTGAACGACGTCCCCGCCGACGAGCGACCCTACGTGCCGATCCCCTTCTACGGCTTCCGCGTCATGGTGGGCATCGGCTTCGCCATCTTCGGGCTGGCGCTGTGGGGTGCTTATCTCTGGGTTCGCGGGCGTTTGGCGGCGGACGCGATCATCAACCACCGCTGGTTCCTGCGCGCCGCCGTGGCGGCGACGTTTCTGCCCTACCTGTCGGTGTGGGTGGGCTGGTGGACGCGCGAGGTCGGACGGCAGCCCTGGGTGGTCTACGGCATCATGCGCACATCGGAGGGTGTCAGCCGCATGTCGGTCGCGCAGGAGGCGCTCTGGCTCGGCTGTTACATGGTCTTCGAGCTCACCGTCTGGGGCGCGACCTGGTGGTTTCTCTACAAGGTGGTGCGGAACGGCCCCGACATGACGAGCCCTGTCCCCGGTGGCGGCGAACAGCACCTCGGCGAACTCGATGATGCGCCGCGCTTCAAGAGCGACGCCAATCCCACGCCGAGCCCGGCCTGACCCATCTCGAACCGACGGCGCGAGGCCAGACATGATGAACACCCTGACGCAAACCCAGCAGGTTCTCGCCGTAGGCTGGTGGATCGTGGTGGGCTTCTCCATCCTCCTTTACATCGTTCTGGATGGGGCCGACCTCGGCGCGGGCATCTTCTCCCTGTTCGTGCGTGACGAGGGCGAGCGCGGCGCCATCATGGAGGCCATGGCGGGAACCTGGGATGCCAACGAGACCTGGCTCATCGTGGCGGGGGGCGTGCTCTTCGGCTCCTTCCCCTTCGCCTATGGGTCGGCCCTGCATTATCTGATGATCCCGCTCATGATGGTGCTGCTCGGCGTCCTCACCCGCGCCGTGGCGCTGGAGTTCCGCCACCTCGCGGCGCGCTGGAGCAGGCGCTTCACCGATTACGCGTTCAGCTTGTCGAGCCTTGTCGTCGCCTTCTTCGGCGGCATGAGCGTGGGGGCCATCCTGCAGGGCTTCCCCATGACGCACGAGCCGCACACGATCCCGTCCTATGTCGGCGGGGCACTGCGCTTCGCTACGCCCTTCAGCGTGTGGACGGGCGTCGCGGCCGTGGTCGCGGTCTGCCTGTCGGGCGGCCTCTTCGTGCGGGCCCGGTTCGAAAAGGGCGAGCCCATCCGCCGCCACGCCCGGGGTTGGACCCACATCTCCTTCTACTTCGTCACCGCGACCGTTCTGATCACCGTCGTGTGGAGCGCGCTGATCTTTCCCTGGGCGTGGAACAACTGGACGGGGCCCTATGTCTGGGCCTGGGCACTCGTGCTCGCGGCAGCGCTGTTCTCGACCTACCGCATGCGCGTCGCGACCTTTGCCGACCGTGACTTCCGCGCCTTGCTGTGGCTCGACGCCACCATCGCGATCATGATGGGCGGCATGCTGGCCACCATGTATCCCTACATCGTGCCCGGCACCTGGACGGTCTACGACGCGGCGAGCCCCGAGATCTCGGTCTCCACCTTCGCCCTGACGGCGGGTGGCTTCTTCCCGGTGATGATCATGTACAATTGGTACCAGATCTGGGTCTTCCGCTCCCGCGTCGCGAAGATGCCGAACCATTGAAGCTCGGTGAGCGGAGAGGGACGATGGTGCGGGCCTTGTGGAACTTGCGTGGGCTCGGGCTCTTCCTGCTCGGCCCCGTCGTGGGCGTCATGCTGGGCGCCAAGGTGTTCGGCATGCCCGAAGCGTTGATCCACGTCGCCGCCGTCATGTTCCTGTTCAGCCTCGGCATCTTCGCGATCCTCGTCCGGGCCGAGCGACGGCAGCTGATCCTGCAGCTCCGCCGTCGGCCGCCCTCTTAGGCACCCGCTCTTGCCCACCCCTTCCGCCCCGATTCCGCGCGCGACCGGCAAAGCGCTCGATGCTTGGCTGCGCGGATACGTGTCCCGCGTGCGCGCTCCGCTGACGGCGGCCGTCGCGGCCGGAACCGCCGGTGGAATGCTGCTGGTGGCGCAGGCCTGGTTGCTGGCGCGCGTGGTCGACGCCGTGGCGATCCGCGGCCTCGGACTCGATGACTGCTGGCCCTGGCTCCTCGACCTCCTCGGGGTCTTCGCGGC
>JAYVMK010000208.1:0-5664 GCA_043758995.1 Lichenibacterium sp.
CTCCTTGAGGATGGCGGCGATGGATTTGCGCTTGGAAAACCATTGCCGCCTGATCTTGGTCAGCAGCTTGGTGGCGTCAGTCTTGTCGAGCAGGATCGCACGGGTCGACCAGCGGTAGGGAAACGCCAGCCGGTTCAACTCATCGAGCAGACCAGGCGTCGTCGCAGTTGGAAAACCAACGACGGTCAGCACGCGCAGATGTGCCTCTCCGAGACGTGGCTCCAATCCGCCGGTGAGCGGTTGATCGGCCAGCAATGCGTCGAGATACATCGGCGTCTCGGGCACGCGGACACGATGGCGCTTGGTCGAAACACAAGAATGCAGATAGGTCAGCGTCTCGGCCGCATCGAGCCAGCCGCATTCGGGCATGAAGCCTTCGATGAGCTGAAGCACGCGGTCACTGCGATCGACAAAACCGCGCAGGATTTCATGGGCATCGACGCCGGACTGCGCGCGGCCCTCATAGAGCCAGGCCTCAGTGCGTGCAGCATCTTCCTCTGGCGGAAGATAGAGAATGGTCAGGAAGTAGCTGGATTCGAAATGCGATCCTGCTTCCTCGAAGTCGGCTTTGCGCTCCGCATCGACGAGGGCTGACGCGGTGTCGGGAAACGTGCTCGCGGGATAGGTCGCAGACGCATGGCGTTGGGCTTCGACGAAGATGGCCCAGCCCGAGCCGAGACGACGAAAGGCGTTGTTGAGCCGACCGGCGACGGCGACCAGTTCGGCTGGCACGGCGCTATCAAGATCGGGACCGCGGAAGCGCGCGGTGCGCTGGAAAGAGCCATCCTTGTTGAGGACAACGCCTTCGTCAGCCAAGGCGACCCAGGGCAGGAAATCGGCAAGTCGGGTCGCTGTGCGGCGGTATTCGGCGAGGTTCATCATGATTGCACCTCAGACGCTCAAATGGCCGGGGATGCGCAGATGTCTGCGCACCACATCGACAAACATCGGATCGCGCTTGGCCGCCCAGACCGCCGCGAAGTGGCCGACAGCCCAAAGACCAAGGCCGACCAGCCAAAGGCGCAGGCCAAGGCCCAACGCCGCGGCCAAAGTGCCGTTGAGGATGGCGATCGCGCGCGGTGCGCCTCCGAGCAGGATGTGCTCGGTCAGCGCCCGGTGAACCGGAACCGAGAAGCCGGGCAGTTCGCCGGCACTGTCATTGAGCCCCGCCATCAGACGAGTGCTCCGCCACCGAAAGAGAAGAATGACAGGAAGAACGAGCTGGCCGCGAAGGCGATCGATAGCCCGAAGACAATCTGGATCAATTTGCGAAAGCCGCCCGACGAGTCGCCAAAAGCGAGCGTCAAGCCGGTGACGATGATGATGATCACCGCGATGATCTTGGCGACCGGCCCTTCGATCGATTGGAGAATCTGCTGGAGCGGCGCCTCCCACGGCATTGACGAGCCGGCCGCATGTGCGGCGGGAGTCAGTACAAGACTGAGGAAGGTGGCGGAGGCGGCCGCTGCGATACGATGGCGGGTCCGAAGGGCTTGCTGAATCATGAGGGATCTCCCGATTGTTCGAAGGTTGATGGTGGAGTGAGCGCCGACGGTGCGTTCGAGGCTCCGATCTGATAGTCGCCGTCCGCGCCGAGCCCTTTGATGAGCGCGAGTTCGGAAAGACGGCGATGCGCACCGCGTCCCGACAGTACGGCGACGAGATCGATGGTCTCGGCGATCAGCGCGCGCGGAACCGTGACGACGGCTTCCTGGATGAGCTGTTCGAGACGGCGGATCGCACCGATCGCTGAGCCAGCATGGATGGTGCCGATGCCGCCGGGATGTCCGGTGCCCCAGGCCTTGAGGAGATCGAGGGCTTCGGGGCCGCGCACTTCGCCGATGGGAATGCGGTCGGGGCGCAGGCGTAAGCTGGAGCGCACGAGTTCGGAGAGAGAGGCGACGCCGTCCTTGGTGCGAAGCGCTACAAGATTGGGTGCCGCGCATTGCAATTCGCGCGTGTCCTCGATCAACACCACGCGATCGGACGTCTTGGCGACCTCGGCCAGCAGCGCGTTAGTCAGCGTGGTCTTGCCGGTCGATGTTCCGCCCGCGACGAGGATGTTGCGGCGCTCGGCAACCGCGCGGCGCAGCGTCTCGGCTTGCCCGGCATTCATGATGCCGGCGGCGACATAATCGTCGAGCGTGAAGACAGCGACGGCCGGCTTGCGGATCGCAAAGGCCGGGGCCGTCACCACAGGCGGTAACAGACCCTCAAACCGCTCTCCCGTTTCGGGGAGTTCGGCGGAGACGCGCGGACTGCCGGGATGGACTTCGGCGCCGACATGATGGGCGACCAGCCGCACGATGCGTTCGCCGTCGGCGGGCGAGAGCGTTTCTCCCGTATCGGACAACCCTTCGGACAGCCGGTCGATCCAGAGCCGTCCATCGGGATTGAGCATCACCTCGACGATCTGCGGGTCGTCTAGGAATCCGGCGATGGCGGGACCGAGCGCGGTGCGCAGCATGCGCGCACCGCGTAGTATCGCCTCGGATTTCTGCTGTGTGGTGGCCACGTCGTCCCCGTTCTTTTCTGGGGCGCAAAGGCGGCCCGTCATCGGGGATGAGTAAAAGAGCCAGAAATGAGGCTGCTGCAACAGGGACGAGGGCGTAGTAGTGCGGTGGCGTGGAAAGACAGGAGATCGGCGGAACGGCTGGATGCTTGGTGCCGCCTTCGATAGATTTATTCAGTTATTGTCCGGCGACTCGTCGGAAACATTGATGGGCATCGTGACGTTGATGTCGTCAGGAATTTCTTTCAGAAAACTCTGACCCTTCTGAAGGCGCCGGCCAAGCGTCTCGATGAAACCTTCATAGCGTTCGCGGCCCTTGATCTGGGCGGTGGCCTGGGCGTCGTTCGGTAGCGGCGGGGTGATGGTCAGCCAAAAGCGAACGAACAGCGCCAATGTCTCGGCGGTGACACCGAGATCACGTTCCAGTCTCTGGGCCTGCCGGGACAGCCGGTCGAGCCGGCGCGCGAATGCCGCCTCGCGCCTGTCGCCGCCGTCGGGCGACAGGAATGAGGCGACAGCCGCTTCCACAATGGCCGAGCGAGAGAGCTTCTTGCGCTCGGCGAGTTCGGCGATCTGCCTCAGCATCTCCGGTGGAAAATAGACATTCATCCGATCGCGCATGGTTCGTCTCACATCTCTATGCCGTCATTGGGATCGAGCGAGACCTGGCGGGCGACACCGCCCATCTGCTGGCGGAGGATCCTCGATTGGCGGGCCGCGTCCTCCGGTTCATCGTCGAGCATGATCGCGAATTCTTCAGCAGGTTTCGGCGTACTGGTTTCTTTGGCGATGGCGACGTGATCGGGAAGTTCCGGCTCACGACGCAGTCCACTATTGGCGGCATCGCTCTCGGTTTTCTCGACTTCTGCCAGCAATGCGACATCTGGCGTTTGCGGTTTAAGCGCCGACCAGCCTCCCGCTTGCGATGACTGACCTGATTTTGCCGGATCCGGTGGCGGTAGCACGCGTTCTTTGAAGCGGGCATCCTCATAGTAGCGCGCCTTTTTGGCGCGGATCGGCGGTGCGCCGGCGATCATGATGATCTCGTCGGCGGGTGGGAGCTGCATCACCTCGCCGGGCGTAAGAAGGGGCCGCGCCGTCTCCGAACGAGAAACCATCAAATGACCGAGCCAGGGGCTAAGCCTGTGCCCGGCATAGTTCTTCATCGCCTTCATTTCGGTCGCGGTGCCGAGCGCGTCGGACACGCGCTTGGCGGTGCGTTCATCATTGGTGGCGAAGCTGACACGCACATGGCAGTTGTCGAGGATCGAGTTGTTCGCGCCATAAGCCTTCTCGATCTGGTTCAGCGACTGCGCGATGAGAAAGGCTTTCAGGCCATAGCCCGCCATGAAGGCGAGAGCTGATTCGAAGAAGTCGAGGCGACCCAGCGCCGGAAACTCGTCGAGCATCATGAGGACGCGATGGCGGCGGTTCTTGGCGTGAAGATCTTCGGTCAGACGTCGGCCGATCTGGTTCAGCACGAGGCGGATCAGCGGCTTGGTCCGGGAAATGTCGGAGGGTGGCACGACGAGGTAGAGTGTCGCGGGGCTGGTGTTCGCGATGAGGTCGGCAATGCGCCAGTCGCAACGGCGTGTCACTTCAGCGACGACGGGATCGCGGTAGAGACCCAGGAACGACATGGCGGTCGAAAGTACGCCGGAGCGCTCATTGTCGGATTTGTTAAGCAGCTCGCGCGCCGTCGAGGCGACGACAGGGTGCGGACCTTTTTCACCCAGATGGGGTGTCGTCATCATCGCCTTCAGTGTCGTCTCAATCGGGTGTTTCGGATTGGAGAGGAAGGCGGCGACGCCAGCGAGCGTCTTGTCGGCCTCGGCATAAAGGACGTGGAGGATCGCGCCGACGAGGAGCGAGTGGCTGGTCTTTTCCCAGTGGTTTCGTTTTTCGAGCGAGCCTTCCGGATCGACCAGGACGTCGGCGACGTTCTGGACGTCGCGCACCTCCCACTCGCCGCGTCGGACTTCGAGCAATGGATTGTAGGCCGACGACTTCGGATTGGTCGGATCGAACAGCATCACGCGGCCATGCCGCGCGCGGAAGCCCGCAGTGAGCTGCCAGTTCTCGCCCTTGATGTCGTGGACGATCGCTGATCCCGGCCACGTGAGCAGGGTCGGCACGACGAGGCCCACACCCTTGCCGGACCGTGTCGGTGCAAAGCACAACACATGCTCCGGGCCATCGTGGCGGAGATAGTCGTGCTCCAGCTTGCCGAGCACGACGCCGTCCGGACCGAGCAGCCCCGCCGCTTTGATCTCGCTGCGTGCGGCCCACCGGGCCGAGCCGTAGGTCTCGGCGTTTTTGACTTCCCTTGCGCGCCATACTGACATCGCAATTGCAACCGGGATCGAGATCAAACCGCCGGACACAGCGATGTAGGCGCCCTCAAGGAAAATCGACGGCGCATAGGCGTCAAAGGAAAACCACCACCAGAAGAAGGCGGGCGGGTAATAGACGGGCCATCCCAATACGGTGAACCAGGGCGCGCCGAGCTGCGCCTGAAAACCGAGTTGCCATGCTGTCCATTGGGTCGCCGCCCAGATCATGATGAGCACGATCAGGAAGACCACGATGATCTGGCCCCAGAGGATTCTTGTCGCGGGCATTGTCGTGTCCTTTCTTGTCTGAGGTTGATGACGGCCTCTCGTTACAGGCCGAGATCGCGTCTTCGCCCCAAGCTCCACTCGATGCCGCCACTGGCGCTGGCTACACCCGAGAGATGTTGGCCGAGCTTCTTCTCAAGCGGCGGCGACCAGGGCACGAGCCGGAATCCGAGTCCGTCATCGATCATGGCGAAGCGGCCCGACGCGAGGGTTAGGCGCTGGCGATAGGCGCCGGCGACATGGTCTCCGGCGGCAGCTTTGATATGCGGCAATCCCGTTTCCGCCGAGAGTTTCGCGCCGACGACATCCAGCTCACGTTTGCGGAGAGTATCGAGAAGGTCGCGGGCAAAGACGATCCGCTGGCCCTCCCTGCGAGCAAGACCTTCGCTGACGAGATAGTCGGCCCGCGCGCTCATGGCGTCGCGCACTTCGCGGCCGAAGCCACCCATCGACATCGGCATGGCATCGCGTTCGACGAGGCGATGATCGAGCCATGTGGCGCCCGGTGCGGTGATCTGTCGGTTGAGGTCGAAG
>JAYVMK010000209.1:0-5183 GCA_043758995.1 Lichenibacterium sp.
GACGAGGCGGCGCATGTGCGCCCGCACCTCGACGCCCAACGGCGTCTTGCCCGGGCGCAGCACCACGGCGACCGGGCGGCTGCGCTCCGTGTCGTAGACATGGATGGGCAAAAAGCAGCGCTCGTCGTAGTGGTCAGGCCAATCGCGATAGGTCAGGCCAGCACCCGGTTTCTGACTGGAAGTCAGGTGCTTTGCCGTCCATGGAAGGGCTCAAAACCGCTGGGCCTGTCGCAAACTTCCGGCGTTGACAGTACGTTAGCCACGCCGGCCGAATTTGCCGCCTCCGCCCGGAGGTATTCATGATCCTGTCCGCCATCGCCGCCAGTCTGAAGAGCCGGTCGAAGGATGACTTCAAGAGGCGCCATTTCGAGGCGGGGCTGATCGTCCAGGCGGTCTCCTGGTACCTGCGCTATCCATTGAGCTATCGCGACATCGAGGAACTGCTGCTCGAGCGCGGCCTCGAGGTCGACCACAGCACCGTGAACCGCTGGGTGCTGGCCTACGCGCCGCTGATCGAGCGTCGGCTGCGCCCCAGCCGCAAGTCCCATTGCGGTTCCATCCGCGTCGACGAGACCTACGTCCGCATCCGAGGGAGTGGCGTTACCTGTACCGGGCCATCGACAAGCACGGTGAGGCGGTCGACTTCCTCCTCACCACCAAGCGCGACCTCGACGCCGCCAAGCGGTTCTTCCGCAAGGCGCTCAAGGAAGGTCCCCTGCTGTCACCCGATCGGATCGGCACGGATGGCGCGGGCATCTACCCGCCCGCCCTCGTAACGGCGAGGAAGGAAGGCATGCTGTCCCAAGATCCCGTCCACTACGTGACGAAGCACCTCCAGCAAGGGATAGAGAGCGACCATTTCCGGGTGAAGAAGGCCATGCCGAAGGTCGGCGGTTTCCGCAGCTTCAACACGGCGCGGCGCTCCATCCAAGGGTTCGAGGCCATGCTGTGGATGCGTAAAGGCTCCCGCTTTTCCGGCCCGTGGACCGTCATCGAGCAGAACCGGATGCTCGGGTTCTGCTTCCGACTTTCGGAGGTTAACGAAGCGTAAAACCGGGATCGTTCCGGCCCGATCTACGATCTGTTCGGGACCTTGCGACAGGCCCTTGCCAAGTGGTTCGGCACCGTTCTAGCCTTCGTTAAGGCCAACGTGGATTGGTTCGTGGATTAAGCCCTTCGGGGCACGGGAGGTAATCGATGAGAACAGCGTTGCTCGCGGCGGTTGCCGTCGGCGCCTTGATGGCCGGATCCGCGGCGCAGGCGCAGAACACCAACACGACCGACACCCCGCCCGCGAAGAACGTGCCGGCCGTGACCGGGGCCGGCAACGCCACCATGGACAAGCTTGAGGACTTCAAGTCGACCGGCGCTCACACGCTGGTGTCCATTTCCCAGGGCGGCGAGAAGGCGGACGCCATCAGGAAGACGCTCCAAAGCATCAAGCTTCCGCCCGGCTTCAAGATCTCCCTCTACGCGCTTGTTCCCGATGCGCGGATGATCGCGGTCGGTCCCCAAGGCGTCGTCACCTACGTGTCTACCCGCAAGGACAAAATCTACACACTCACGGACCGCGGCCATACCGGGGCGGCGGCGGACGTGCGGGAGTTCGCGCCGACGATCAAGTTCAACAACCCGAACGGCATCTGCTTCTCTAAAGACGGGTTCCTGTTCACGGTTGAGCAGAACAGGATTCTGACCTTTCCGGCCGCCGAGTTCTTTTACGAGAACCCTGACGTTGCGGTCGCACCCGTCGTCAATCAGGGCGACCTGATTCCGGCGAGCGAGGAAAGCTTCAACCATTCGGCACGGGTGTGCCGCGTCGGTCCGGACAACAAGCTCTACGTCGCCGTTGGGCAGCCCTATAACGTCTACGCGCCCGACAAGTACGACATGTACTACAAAGCCGGCCTCGGCAGCATCATGCGGATGGACCGCGACGGCTCGAACCGCGAGATCTTTGCCCACGGCGTGCGCAACTCGGTTGGGATGGATTTCGACCCGAAGGACAAAACGCTCTGGTTCACGGACAACCAGGTCGACGGCATGGGGGACGACATACCACCAGGTGAGATCAACCACGCCACCAAGGCGGGGCTGAACTTCGGTTTCCCGTGGTACGGCGGTGGCCACACACGGACGGTCGAATACAAGGACCAGACCCCGCCGGCCGACGTCGTCTTTCCAGCCGTCGAAGAGGTGGCACATGCGGCCGACCTCGGCATGAGCTTCTACAACGGCAAGATGTTCCCGGCCGAATACAAGGGAGCTATTTTCTCGGCCCAGCACGGCTCCTGGAATCGCACCGTGCCGGTCGGCGCCCGCGTGATGGTCACGATGGTCGACGCGGACGGCAAGGTGGTCGGTGGATCGAAGCCCTTCGCGGAAGGCTGGCTGGACGAAGACGGGGAATACACCGGCCGCCCCGTCGACGTCGAACCGATGCGCGACGGCTCGCTCCTCGTCTCCGACGACCTCGCCGGTGCGGTCTACCGCATCACCTACGAAGGGAAGAAGTAGCGGGACGCCCCGCTCCCGTCGCACGCGAGCGGGGCGCCATGGAGATGGTGGATGAACGTTGGAATCTATCGGGCGATGGTGATCGCCCTGGCGCTCGTTCCGGCCGCGGCTCGCGCCGAAGGGTCGGCCGCCGCGGGGGCGCTCAAGATCAAGACGTCCGGCTGCATCGCCTGCCATGGCCGCGACGGGGTGTCGAAGCTACCGGAAGCTCCTAACCTTGCCGGGCAGGTCGATAGCTACATCGTATCGTCCCTCAAGGCCTATCATGGTGGCGAGCGGAAGAACGAGATCATGAACACGGTGGCTCAGAACCTCAGTGACCAGGACATGGCGGATCTCGCGGCCTACTATTCCGGCATCAAGGTCACCGTCACGCCGCCGCAAAAGCCGTGAAAGGCGCGGATCGGGCCGTCACCGTTCGGGGCGGGGGGCGCCTGATTCGGACCGGTCCACCGCCGGCGCGGGATGTGGGGTGGCGTGGCTCCTCGTCCTGGGAGGGCTCGCGGCGGCCCTGTGGGCCTTCGCGCCCGCGGCCGCGAAGACGATGCAACAAAAGCTGGACATCGCCTGCGCGGCCGACAGCGCCCGCCTGTGTCCCGAGAACCGGCAGGACCCCGATAGGCTCAAGGCGTGCCTGATGAGCCGACGCGCCGAGGTCAGCCCGCCCTGCATGCGGCTGGTCGACGCATCCGAGTAAGGCGACCTCCCCGATGGACGCCGCTCACCCGCGGCGGTCGACGACGCGCTCGCCTTGGGGTCGTATGGTGGACGCAGATATGAGAGCATAAGGCGTCGACGTCGTGTCGACCTCGAGCAACGAATGGAGTCTATTATGACCTGGACCACACCAGTGATTGAAGAAGTCTGCCTCGGCATGGAAGTGACGAGTTACGAGTCGGCCGAGATCAAGTTCTGATCGCCAGCCGGATTTCGAGCGTGACGGTCGAGCCATGAAATTCACTGTTCTGGGCTCGGCCGCGGCGGCGGCTTTCCGCAATGGAACTGCCGCTGCCCCCATGGCCTCGGGCCTGTCGCGAACTTCCGGCGTTGACAGTACGTTAGTCACGCAGGCTGAATTTGCCGCCTCCGCCCGGAGGTCTCAACTCTACCCCAGGTAGTGTGGACGAATTTCGGCCAGGAACGATTTTGTTGATTCCTATTGTGGATCAGGTCTGATTCTTACGACTCCCGGTGTCTCGGGAGGCAAGAGCGATGTCGATGCGGATGACGGAGCAGGATGGGCCTGTTGCAAGGTCCCGAACAAATCGTAGATCGAGTCGGAGCGATCCTGGTTTACGCTTCGTTAACCTCCGAGAGTCCGTAGCAGAACCCGAGCAGAGGCTCAGTCACGCACAGGAATCACCGCAGGAAAACCGCCGTTACTTAATCCCGTGTTGTCATGATGACCATAGTCACCCCCAAGCTCTAGCGGTTGGAGCCGCCGCTGGCAGACACTTTATGGGGCTCGGCGTGATCTCGAATCGCCGGGGCGCAAGGGACGCCAGTACGGGCTGGCATCGGTCATGGTTCTGTAGCTTGCCGCGATGCTGGTCGGGGCCAACGATCCCGGGCGATCTTCCGTTGGAGTCGCCGCTTACTCCAGAGGCGTCTACCTGCTCGGGTGGAGCGGGTTCCCTGCCGAAGTCTGGCTGACAAACTTTGGCACTTGGGATTAAAGCCCTCCTTCATTCGACTAGCGCATAATGCCAACGGGCGAGCGAGCGAGCGGAGCACTCCTGACCACAGGGTGTGCCATTGAGGGACCGCACGAAATCGGACGCTTCGTCATAGCTGCCGTCAGGCCCCTGGTAATGCGGGATCCGTACCAACAGGGGTCGGTTGAATGCTGCCACAAGTTGGAATGGCGTGCGAAAATAGACTCCGCCGCCGACCGGAATGTCGAGCGGCGAGGCGATACTCCGAAATTCAACCCGCGAGGCGTGATGGCGATAGACCGTCAAGGCGCGCCGTCCCGATGAGGCGAGATCCTGCGCTGACGCCACAGCGGTAGTAGCAAGGCAGGCGATTGCGACAAGGCTGAAGGTGCGTGATTTGACCATGCGTGCTCCTGCCGAGGTCGCGGGCCAGGGCCTGACGCGATAATTGTCAACGTCGCAGCTGCGCCCTAAGTTTCGCGTCACCGTGGCGCGGGACCTGTGCAGGCAGTTATGCTCGATCTGCGGATTCCGAGATGAAGTCGGCCACCCTGAATCGGCAATAGCGTCCCCGCAGGTCAGCAACGGCGGCACCCTGCCTCGTCAACACGAGGAGAACGGGATGCCGGCCAGGAGAGAGCTGACGATGCGACAGATCCGACACATGCTCAGGCTCGCCCGCGACGGGATGAGTGCTCGCGAGATTGGCCGAACCCCGTGTGGTCTCGCCTCTTCTTCGGTCCACAGCCGCTACGGTCGCTCCCTCGGCGATCTCCCGGCCCATGGTCGACGTCTCAGGATCCGACTGTCGGCCAGGCGGTTCCGATGCCGCAACGCCGCCTGCGAGCGCCGGGTGTTCACGGAACGCTTCGCCCCCGACCTCATCCAGGCTCACGCGCGTTACACGTCGCGCCTCGACGTCCTTACCCACGCCATTGCCCTGGCACTGGGCGGCCGTCCCGGGGAGCGGCTTGTCGAACGCCTGTCGATGCCGGTGAGCGCCGACACGCT
>JAYVMK010000210.1:0-12204 GCA_043758995.1 Lichenibacterium sp.
GCGCCGCGCACGATCGCCACCGCCAGTACGGCGACCACCATGGCCTTCCAGTTGCCGGATCGCGTCGTGCGCGGTTGCGAGAGCGCAGCAAAGGCGATCATGCCGAAGGCGAGGGCGTAGAGCGGGCCCGAGAAGCGGTCGTGCAATTCGGAGCGGTACCGGCCCTCCTGGAACTTCACGCTGGCGTCGTTCATGTCGGGGTGCATGAGTTCGCGGGTCGAACGCTCGCGCGGGCGAAGCGGCGCTCCTTCACCCTCCGATCCGAACTGGGCCAGATCGAGGGCGTAGCGTTGGAAAGCGACGAGCGCGGCATCCTTGCTGCCGGGCTGATGGCGCTGGATCGAGCCATTGTTGAGGACGAGGTAGTTGTTGTCGTCGCTCGACCAGGTCTGGCCGCTCTCCGCCACGTAGGAGGAGATGTGGTTCGGATCGCGCCGGTCCTCCATGAGGATCCCATGCAGCGCGCCGTCCCGCCCACGCTCGCGATAGTGGAAGATGAAGCCCTGATCGAGGGTCGTGAACGTACCCTCCCGCACCACATGGGTGATGAAATCGGCACGGATCTTCATCACGAGATCGCGCAGTTCCCTGAAGCTCCACGGCATGATGTAGAGCGACATGGCTCCGACCAGCAGCGTCACCAGAACCGTCACCAGGGCGAAGGGTCGAAGCAGGCGTAATGGCGAAAGGCCCGCGGCGCTCATGACGATCAACTCGCTGTCGCCGTTGAGCTTGCTCAACGCGTAGAGCACGGCGATGAACAATGCGATCGGGGCGATCACCGTCACCAGGGCCGGAATGCCCAGGGCCGTGACGCCGAGAAAAACCAGCAACGACTGCCCTTTGGTGGTGAGCAGGTCGAATTCCTTCAGCGCCTGGGTCACCCAGATGACGGCCGTCAGCACACCCAGGGCGACCAGGAAAGACGAGCGCACGATGCGGAAGATGTAGGTCTCGACGAGCGACATGCGTCTCCGGTCATGCTGGGATCCCGACGGACCCGATTGATATGCGTCCCCTCGTTCCCCCTGGCTCAGGGGTAGAAGGGCGCCGATGACGGCGCAAGCCTCGCCGCACCCGCCGGAGTAAGCCCCGGCGATTTGGCGGCGCGCCGTTGCTGGCGGATCACTCTTTCCTGTTGCTGACGGTCATTTTGGGGCGAAAAAAGGAACGTGCGGCCTAACGCTCTTTGGTTCCCATGGTCGAACCAGTAAGATCGGGGCGATGAGCCACGGCGCGCGACCTGCCGCCGGTCTGGCCGCGAGATCAGAGTTTCACGATGTCCGACTTCGTCACGATCGCCTTCTCATCGCTTCCTGCGGCCGCCGAAGGCGGGTCGGCCGATACGCTGGTCGCCTTCGTGGGGGGCGACCTCAAACCCACCGCTGGCGTCGTCGAGGCGCTCGGTTCGGCGGCGGCCACGATCGGAGCCGCAGCGTCGGTGGCGAAGTTCAAGGGCAAAGCCAAAACCGCCCTCGATGTCCTGCTCCCGCCCGGCATCGGCTATGGCCGGCTGCTGGTCGTCGGAACCGAGACCAAGACCCCGGCCGAGGGGAGCGCCATGGTGGTTCTCGGCGGCTTCGTCATGGGTAAGCTTCGGGAGGGGTCGAAGACCACGATCCTCTTCGATCTGCCGGGTGGCGAGGCAGGGCCGTTGGCCGCTGCGGATTTTGCCCAGGGCCTTCAGCTACGCGCCTACCGGTTCGACCGCTACAAGACAAAGACGAAGGACGACGAGGAGCAGCGCGAACCGGTGGTCGTGACGATCGCGGTCGCCGACCCCTCCACCGTCGAGCAACGGGCGGCCGCAACCTTCGCCATTGCCGACGGCGTCGAACTCGCCCGGACCCTGGTCAACGAGCCGCCGAACGTCCTCTATCCTGTCGAATTTGCGCGCCGCGCCGCCGAACTGTCGCGACTGGGTGTGGACGTCGAGATCCTCGACATCCCGGCCCTCGAACGCCTGAAAATGGGCGCTCTCCTCGGGGTGGGGCAGGGCTCGGCCCGCGAATCGCGCGTCGCCGTGATGCGATGGAATGGTGCGGGCGACGGCGGAACGCCGCTGGCCTTTATCGGCAAGGGCGTGACCTTCGACACCGGCGGCATCTCCATCAAGGGCGCCGCCAGCATGGAAGACATGAAGGGCGACATGGCGGGCGCGGCCTGCGTGGTCGGGCTCATGCACGCGCTGGCGGCCCGCAAGGCCAAGGTCGATGCCGTGGGTGTGATCGGCCTCGTCGAGAACATGCCCGACGGCGCGGCGCAGCGGCCGGGCGACATCGTCACGTCGATGTCGGGCCAGACGATCGAGATCATCAACACCGATGCCGAAGGGCGCCTCGTCCTGGCCGACCTGCTCTGGTACGTGCAGGATCGCTTCAAGCCGCGCTTCATGGTGGATCTCGCCACACTGACCGGCGCCATCCTGGTGGCGCTGGCGAGCGAGCATGCCGGCCTCTTCTCCAACGACGACGAACTCGCCGAGCGACTCCACGCGGCCGGTAAGGCGACGGGCGAGAAGGTCTGGCGACTGCCGCTGACGGCGGCCTACGACAAGCTGATCGATTCGAAGTTCGCCGATATGAAGAACACCGGCGGCCGCCACGCCGGCTCGATCACGGCGGCCCAGTTCCTGCAGCGCTTCACCGGCGAGACGCCCTGGGTTCATCTCGACATCGCCGGCACCGGCATGGGAGCTCCCGCCGACGACATCAACCAGAGCTGGGGCTCGGGCTGGGGCGTGCGGCTGCTCGACCGGCTCGTCGCCGACCACTACGAGGCCTGACGGGGCCGTGGCCGAGGTCTGGTTCTACCACCTCGATCGCTGGCCGCTCGACCGGGCGCTGCCGGCGCTGCTCGAAAAATCCGTCCAGCGCGGATGGCACGCCGTGGTTCAGGCGGCGAGCCCGGAGCGGGTCGATGCGCTGGACCAGGTGCTCTGGACCTACGACGAGGCGAGCTTTCTCGCTCACGGGACGATGCGGGACGGCGACGCCGCGCTGCAGCCGATCGTTCTGACGACCGGTACCGAAAACCCCAACGCCGCCGTCATCCGCTTCATGGTGGATGGCACGGACGCTTCGGCCGCGCTCGATGCCGGTCCCTACGAGCGCGTCGTTCTGATGTTCGACGGAAACGATCCCGACGAGCGGGCCGGCGCTCGCCGCCAATGGGCCGACTTGAAAAAAGCCGGGCACGGCGTAGCCTACTGGCAGCAGAGTGAGGACGGCCGGTGGGAAAAGCGTGGGTGAAGACAGCAGGCTGGGCCGTAGCCTCGAGCATTATGCTGGCGGCTGGCTCCGCCCAGTCCGCTAGCCTCAGCCGCTTCGCCTCCTACGACAGCGAAACGGAGTGCCTGGCGGCTCATACGCTGGCTCCGGCGGTCTGCCATACGGCTTTCGCCAATGCCCGCGCCGAATACGAGGCCAAGACGCCGTCCTTCGCCAGCCGGGCACTTTGCGCCCAACGCTATGCCTTCTGCATGTCCTGGCCGCCCGGCGGCGCGTCGGCGGCGAGCTATCGGCCGAGTTGGGACGGTGTCGATATCGTCGACACGCCCGGCGAGCATAGCGTCACGCCGTCTCCCGGAAGTGCCGTAAAGGGCGTTCGCTTTGCCGCGCGTCCGCTGACCGACGAAGCGACCCCGCTCATCATTCGAGGCGCCGCCATCCCGGTGCCATTGCGCCGTCCGGGAGAGGCGCCGTCGATCGCCTCTCATCCGGGCCGTCCTAGTTCCGCTCCCGCCGTCCAGAGGGCTGGTGCGCCCGAGCGGGAGCTTGCGCCGAGTGCGCCCCCGCCGCCCGGGTCCGGGTTCAAGCTCGAAGATGGCGTGCTGACCTATCCGGCGCCGGCGCGCTTCCAGCCCCATAACCTGCCGAAGGAGTAGGTCGGCGACCAGCCGTCAGGCGTCGTCGTTCGCCCTTGCTGGGCCGGTCAGACGGTCGATGAACCAGCGGCCGGCCGGTCCGGGCGGCGAATCGGAGCGGTGCACCGCGACCATTCGGTAGTCGTCGGGTCTGCGGCCCGCGATATCCAGCGTGACGAGGCGCCCCGCATCGAGATCGGCCTTCACCATGGCGTCGGGCATCCCGCCCCATCCCAGCCCGGCGAGCAGCAGCGCGTGTTTGGCGCCGAGATCGCCGAGGCGCCATGTCTCGGTCGACAGCACGTTGAAGTCCTGTCCCTTGGTCAGGTCGGACCGATCCGTCAGCACGAGCTGAACGTGATCGCGAAGCTCGGCGACTTCGATCGGCGCGCGACGGGCTCCGAGCGGGTGGCTGGGGGCCGCGACCGGCAGCATGTGGACGACGCCGATCATCCGCTTGTCGAGACCGCCGATGCTCCCGGCAAGCGGTCCGCTGACGCCGACCGCGCAGGTCCTGTCGAGAACCAGACTGGCCACGGCACCGAGAGTCTCCACGAACAGGCGCAAGTTGACGGTCGGAAAGGCGGCGCGGAACGCCACCATCGTGTCGACCAGCGTCGCCGTGGGGAGCATGACGTCGACCACCACGGCCAGTTCCGGCTCGAGGCCCGCCAGCAGACCGGAGGCCTTGGCGCGAAGGGCATCGACGTCGAACGAGACTTTCCGAGCCTCGGCGAGGAGCGTATGCCCGGCCTCCGTCAGCACGGGGCGGTGTCCGGTTCGGTCGAAAAGCCTTAGGCCGCCCAGCTGTTCCTCGAGATTGGCGATCGTGTAGCTGACGACCGATTGCCGCCGGTTGAGGGCGCGTGCCGCGGCCGAGAAGCTGCCTTCCTCTGACACGGCGAGAAAGACCCGGAGCTGATCCAGAGAGGGCGTTCCCAGGGAGGGCATACGGGCGTGACATCCTCGGCGCAGCCGCGGATATTCGGCACATGGCGGACCGCGTCGCGGCGGAAGCTTAAAGCTTTCTGCGGCGAAGGTCGCTATGGGTGCGAAACGGTGCCCTGCGGTTCCTCGGAGATGATCTTGGCGCGTCCTCAAATCGTTTCGACCATCCGGGCCGCCGTGCTGGTCGTGTGCCTCGGGGCGGTCCTGGCCGGTTGCGGGCGGCGCGGACGGCTCGAGCCGCCGCCCACGCCCGAATCCATCGCGGCCGCCGAGAAGGCCAAGGACTCGAAGACCGGCATTCATAAACGTCCGCCCAATCCGCCGATCCGTGCTCCCAATCAGCCGTTCGTCCTCGACCCCCTCCTGTAGAGTTCGGTCCTTTGACCCCTTTCGCCTATCAGCACGGCACGCTTCACGCCGAGCGCACCGCCTTGGCCGCCGTAGCGGCCGAGGTCGGAACCCCGTTCTATTGCTACTCGCGCGCCGCCATGACGGCCCAGTATCGCGCCTTCGCCGACGCTTTCGCGCCGCTCGACACGCTCGTCTGCTACGCCATGAAGGCCAATTCCAACCAAGCGGTGCTGAGGCTTTTTGCAGGCCTCGGCGCCGGGATGGATGTCGTGTCGGGTGGCGAGTTGCGCCGGGCCAGGGCGGCCGGCGTGCCGGGCAGCCGGATCACCTTCTCGGGCGTCGGCAAGACCGAAGCCGAATTGGCGCTGGCGCTCGACGAGGGGATTCACTGTTTCAACGTCGAGTCCGAGCCCGAACTGCTCACCCTGTCCCGGCTCGCCGCGACGAAGGGCGCGACGGCGCGGATCGCGCTGCGCCTGAATCCCGACATCGACGCCGGCACCCACGCCAAGATCTCGACCGGCAAGGCCGAAAACAAGTTCGGCATTCCGATTACCCGCGCCCGCCAGGTCTACGCCCAGGCGGCGGCCCTGCCGGGCCTGCGCGTGACCGGCATCGACATGCACATCGGCTCGCAGATCACCGACCTTGGGCCTTTCGACCGCACCTTTGCCGTGATGGCGGAGACGCTGGCGATGCTGCGTGCCGAGGGACATGCGATCGACCACGTCGACCTCGGCGGCGGTCTTGGCATCCCTTATGAGGCTGGGCAGGATCCGACGAGTTTCGGCCCAGAACGCTATGCCGCCTTGGTGAAGCGGCATTTCACCGGAACCGGCGTCACCCTGGTGCTTGAGCCGGGCCGCTATCTCGTCGGCAATGCCGGGGCTCTGGTGAGCTCCGTGGTGCTGGTCAAGCATGCGGGCGAAAAGCGCTTTGTCGTCGTCGATGCCGCCATGAACGACCTGATCCGCCCCACCCTCTATGAGGCGCATCACGAGATCGTGCCGGTGACCGAGACGGCAAAGGCCGATGCCACCGACCTCGCCGACATCGTCGGTCCGGTCTGCGAAACCGGCGATTATCTGGCGCGGGGGCGGCCGTTCCCCTCCGTGGCGGCGGGAGACCTCGTGGCGGTCCTGTCGGCCGGAGCCTATGGCGCCGTGCAGGCCGGAACCTACAATTCGCGACTGCTCGTTCCCGAGGTGATGGTCGACGGCGAGCGTTTCGCGATCATCCGGCCACGGCCGAGCTTCGAGGATCTGATCGGCCTCGACCGCGTGCCCGGCTGGCTCGGCTGACGACCGTTCTCGACCTCGCTTCGCAAACGGCACCGCCACAATCGCGACTCGACCCGCCATTACATCGAAACAGCCGGCGGAATCGGACCGCCGCGGAATCTCTGTACGATGCGGTCGGCCTCTGGATCAGGATGGCGTTTATTGACCCTTGCGGCGCTGCTCGGCGCACCGCTCGGTCTGTCGCCCGTCCGTGCCGATGAGCCGGCCCTGCAGGGGGCTCAGCCCACGGCCGAAGCGCTCGAGGCGCGTCGCCGGGACCTTCAGACCGCGGCCGAAGCCGCCGCTGCCGCGGACGCCGCTCGCCGTCGGGCCGAGGTCGACCTCGAAACGATCCGAGCCGATCGCGTCAGGCTGAATGCCGCGCTCCTCGACACCACGGCTCGCGTTCGTGCCGCGGAATCCCGCACCGCCGACATCGTGAAGCGGCTCGACCTGCTCAACGGCAGCGCTGACGCCATCAAGCAATCCCTGCAGGCGCGACGAGCCTCGATTGCCGAGATCCTTGCTGTGTTGCAGCGCATGGGCCTGCATCCCTTGCCGGCGCTTCTCGCCAGCCCCGACGACGTCCTGCGGGCGATCCGGACATCCATGCTGCTCGGCGCTGTCGTGCCGGAGATGCGCAGCGCCGCCGAGGCGCTCGCCTCCGATCTCGCGGACCTCACTCATCTGAGATCCTCTATCGTCGAGCAGCGCGAGGCTCTCTCGGGTGAGGTCGTGTCTCTCGCCGGCGAAAGGTCGCGCCTTGCGGAACTCGTAGCGGCTCGCCAAGCCGCTCAGACGACTGCCGAAGGAAACCTCGAAGGGGAGAGCCGGCGCGCCGCCGACCTCGCCCGCCAGGCGACAGGGTTGAAGGACCTCGTGACGCGGCTCGAGACAGACGTCGCTTCGGCGCGGCGCGCCGCCGATGCCGCCCGGGCCGCCGACGACGCGCGTCGGACGGCTGCGGAGGCCGATGCCGCCGGCGTCGAGGCTAAGGCGGCGATGAGCACGCGTGATCCTGCGCGGCTCGCGCCCGCCGTAGCCTTCGGCGACACCAGAGGCCAATTGACGCTGCCCGTCGCCGGACGGATGATCAGAAGCTTTGGAGCCGCCGACGCCTATGGCGGCCAGGAAAAGGGTCTGTCCCTTGAGACCCAGCCGGGGGCTTTGGTGACGGCGCCCTCGGACGGCTGGATTTCCTTTGCTGGACCTTACCGGTCCTATGGGCAATTGCTCATCGTCAATGCGGGCGGGGGCTATTATGTGGTTCTCGCCGGGATGGCGCGAACGGATGTCGAGCCGGGGCAATTCGTGCTTGCGGGTGAGCCGCTCGGCGCGATGGGCGTTGGTTCTACGAAGACGGCCTCGGCGATCGCGCTTGGCGCGGCCCAGCCCGTTCTTTATGTTGAATTCCGAAAAGACGGAACGGCGATCGACCCGAGCCCATGGTGGGCTAAAGTCGAATTGGAAAAGGTTCGCGGATGATGCGCAAGGTTTCCATGGTCGTGGCCGGTGCGGCGCTCGGCGCCACGGCTGCGACAGTCGCCCTTCAGACGAGTGTTTTCTCCGGGAGCCCAGCCTTCGCGGCGAACTCCGACACCTACCGCAATCTCAACCTGTTCGGTGACGTCTTCGAGAAGATCCGCACCGACTACGTCGAGAAGCCAGACGAGGGCAAACTCGTCGAGGCGGCCATCAACGGCATGCTCACGTCGCTCGATCCTCACTCGAGCTACATGGACGCCAAGGCCTACCGCGACATGCAGGTGCAGACGCGCGGGGAGTTCGGCGGACTTGGCATCGAGGTCAGCCAGGAGGACGGCAACATCAAAGTCGTCACCCCGATCGACGACACGCCCGCGTCCAAGGCCGGTATCCTGTCGGGCGACCTCATCACGGCGATCGACGGCGACGCCGTCTCCGGCATGACGTTGAACCAGGCCGTCGACAAGATGCGCGGCGCCGTGGGCACGCCCGTGACGTTGAAGATCGTCCGCGGCAAGGACAAGGACGGTACCGACTACAAGCTCAACCGCGCGGTCATCACCATCAAGTCGGTGAAGTTCGAGCAGAAGGACGATGTCGGCTACATCCGCATCACCCAGTTCAACGAGCAGACCTTCGACGGCCTGAAGCAGGCCATGGCGAAGTTCTCGTCGGATATCCCGAACGACAAGTTCAAGGGCTACATCCTCGACCTGCGCAACAACCCGGGCGGCCTGCTGGACCAGTCGATCGAGGTCTCCAACGCCTTCATCGACCATGGCGAGATCGTCTCGACCCGCGGCCGCAACGCCGACGAGACGCAGCGCTACAACGCCCGGCCCGGCTACGATCTCAGCCACGGCAAGCCTTTGATCGTGCTGATCAACGGCGGCTCCGCATCGGCCTCCGAGATCGTGGCCGGCGCCCTTCAGGATCACAAGCGCGCCACCATCCTCGGCACGCGATCCTTCGGCAAGGGCTCCGTGCAGACCATCATCCCACTGGGACAGAACGGCGCGCTTCGCCTGACCACGGCGCGCTACTACACGCCTTCGGGCCGGTCCATCCAGGCCAAGGGGATCGAGCCGGAGCAGATCGTGCTCGAGGACGTACCGGACGATTTGAAGGGCAAGGACGACACCAAGGGTGAGGCGTCGCTGAAGGGCCATCTGATGAACGGGGCGACCACCGACGAGAAGCAGGGCTCGCAGGCCTATGTTCCGCCCGACGTCAAGAACGACAAGCAACTCACCGCGGCGCTGGATATCCTGCACGGCGTCACCACCAAGGCTTCGACAGCCGATGATGCCGCGAAGGCGGCCGCGATGACGAAGCCGGGATCGGTGCAAAGCGAGGCCGCCAAGATCGACGCGCCCAAGGTCGATGCGCCCAAGGGCGATACGCCGAAGACGGATGCTCCCAAGAGCGACGATCCCAAGGCGGTTCAGCCCAACTGACCTCGAAGATCTGACACGTCGAAAAATATAGCGGCCCGGAACGATCCGGGCCGCTTCTCTTTGAAAGGGGAGCCCGAATGCCAGGCGGCGGTCTCTTCGATCCGCTCGGCGTCGATCACATCGAACCCGAGCGGCCGACCTTTCGGCCGTCGGCGCCGATCGTCGTTATGGCGGTCTGCGCGGCAGTGATCGTCGTGCTAGTCGGGGTCGCTTGGATCCGCGACGATGGCGACCGCGGCGAGCCGCGGGCCGTCAGTCCCATCACCCACACACAAGCGCCGGCGAAACCGCCCGCACCGCCGCCGCCTTCAACCGCCGCGCCCTCAGGCCTGCCGCCCTACGCAGCCGACCAGGAGGTCGAGATCCAGAATGGCGTTCGAATCATCCGGCCGAGGCGCGACCGCTCGATGCCGCAAGGGCAGGCGACACCCGTCCCTGCGGTGCCCGCGCAGGCGCCATAAAGACTCTCTTTGCGCCAACACCGTCCGACCCGGCGCATGAAGAAGTTTTTACTCGATGCACCGGCATCGGCGCCCTATCTTGAGAGCACAAGAAGGATGGGAGATCCCGACCCATTGGGCAGGGGATCGTTCTAGCCTCGTTTCGTGTCGCGGCTGCGGTCGAAACGATGGGACCAATCCTCCATTTCCCCGGTGTTGGTAAAGGTGCTGTTCTTCCGGAGCGGCCGTTGCCAGCCGGATCGACCGTCCTTGCCAAGGGAAGCTGATGTCCGAACGTCCGCGGCGCCCCATGCCACGCCTCCTTCTCGTCGCGGCGCTCTGCGTCGCGGCAGGCGTCGTCTATGACTGGCATCAGGTTCAGCCGGTCGTTCAATCCGCGATCGATCGTGTGAGGTCGAAGCCGCATGAGGCGGCCGAGGCCGCGCCCAAGGAGGCTCCGGCGGTTCCCGTCAGTGCCGCCGAGGCGAAGACCGGCGAATTTCCCGAGATCCTCGCCAGCCTCGGCACGGTCCAGCCCTACAATACCGTCCTGGTCCGCAGCCGCGTCGACGGACAGGTGATGTCCATCAATTTCAGTGAAGGCCAGATCGTACAGCAGGGCGACCTGCTGGTGCAGATCGATCCGCGCCCCTACCAGGCGGCGCTCGATCAGGCGAAAGCCAAGAAGCAGCAAGACAGCGCCAATCTCGACAATACCAAGCGGGATCTTGCCCGGTCCCAGTCACTGATCGGAAATAATTACGTGACCCGGCAGACACTGGACACGCAGACGTCGTCGGTGGCTCAACTGTCGGCGCAGACTGCCGCAGACGATGCCGCCATCGAGAATGCTACGACGCAGCTGGGCTACGCCACCATCAGGGCGCCGATCACCGGCCGTGTCGGGTTCCGGTTGGTCGACCAGGGCAACATCGTCAACGCGTCGAGTGCTACCGGCATCGTGTCGATCGCCCAGATCGAGCCTATTTCTGTCGTTTTCACCGAACCCGAAAACACGCTGACCAAAATCACGGAGGGGCGAAAGACGGGCCCCCTCGACGTACAGGCGCTGTCCTCCGACGGGTCGGTGCAACTGGCGTCCGGAACGCTCGAGACGTTCAACAACGAGATCGACACGTCGAGCGGTACCATTCGGCTCAAGGGGACCTTCGCCAATCACGACCACCGGCTCTGGCCGGGCCTTTCTGTCTCGACGCAGCTGAAAGTAAAGACACTGCAAAGTGCCGTGCTGATCCCCTTCTCGGCCGTGCAGCATGGACCCGACGCGCTTTATGCCTTCGTGATCGGTGACGATGGTAAGGTCGACATCAGGCCGATCAAGGTGAGCCTCTCCGACGATCGGACCGCCGTCGTCACGGAGGGGATCAAGAGTGGCGAGAAGGTCGTGACGGCGGGACAGTATCGTCTGCAGGCTCATACGCTTGTGAGAGTGGTGCCGGATGCCGGTGCCCAGACCGCGCAGCGGGATTCCTGAGCATGAGCAGCGATCGCGTCGACGGCCCGGATCACGTCTTGGACGAAGCGCCGATCAGTGGCGGCATCTCCACCTTCTTCATCCGACACCCGATTGCCACCGCATTGCTCATGCTGGCGGTGTTCTGCATGGGCCTCGTCGCTTACCCGCTGCTGCCCGTCGCGCCTCTTCCGCAGGTCGATTTTCCGACCATCCAGGTTTCGGCGTCGCTCCCTGGCGGTAGCCCGGACACTATGGCGTCCTCGGTCGCGCAGCCGCTGGAGCGCCAGTTCGCCCAAATTCCCGGCGTGTCACAGCTGACCTCGTCCTCGTCGCTGGGCTCGAGCTCCATCACGATCCAGTTCGACCTCGACCGCAACATTGACGGTGCCGCCAACGACGTGCAGGCCGCCATCAACGCGGCCTCAGGCCAGTTGCCCAAGAACCTCCCGAACCCACCTACCTGGCGTAAGGTGAACCCGGCCGACTCACCGATCATGCTGATGTCGGCGACCTCCGACATCCTGCCTCTCACCGTCGTCGACGACAATGCAGACACCAAGATCGCTCAGCAGATCAGCCAGATCTCCGGCGTCTCCCAGGTGTCGATCGGCGGCGAACAGAAGCCTTCGATCCGGGTGCAGATCGATCCCGCCAAGCTCGTCACCAAAGGGCTGTCGATGGAGGACGTTCGCAACGTTCTCTCGGTGACGACGGTGAACGCAGCCAAGGGCAATATCGACGGGCAGCGGCAGTCGTTCACTATCTACGCCAACGACCAGCTTCTCGACCCGAAGAGTTGGAACGACACGATCATCGCCTATCGCAACGGTGGCCCGGTGCGGGTCAGCGACATCGGTACGGCGATCCCGGCCGCCGAAAACGTGAAGGAAGCGGCCTGGGC
>JAYVMK010000211.1:0-9590 GCA_043758995.1 Lichenibacterium sp.
GAAGCGCTGAAGCCCGACGTGGTCGGCGTGTTCAGCGCCGGCGCCGATGCGGACGAGAAAGTGAGCCAGGTCAATGCCGCGGGAGCGCCCCCCCATCTAACGACGGCTCTACTCTACTTGTCGGACGTCGACCGGGTGAAAGGCGGCTATGCCGGTGTGCGGGCGACCGTGCCCTGGTACTGGGACATGGACGACCGGGCGCGCGCCTGGGCGGACCGCTTCGCCGCCTCCAACTCCGGGCTCCGGCCGACCGCCGCCCAGGCGGCTGATTATTCGGCGACGACGCAATGGCTCGAAGCCGTGAAGGCGACCGGCACGACGGATGCCGACGCGGTGGTCAAAACGCTCGACGGCCACGTCTTCGACGACATGTTCGCTCGTCACGCGACGTGGCGGGCCAGTGACCACATGGTGACGCACGACCTCTACGTGGTCGAGGTCCTGCCGCCATCTCAGATCCGCGCGCCGCACGCCTGGTTCAAAGTCGTCGAGACCGTCCCAGCCGCTCGGGCCTTCCCGAGCGTCGAAGCCGGCAGTTGCAAGCTGTGATTCGAGTCACGCTGCGACGGCGGCGTAGCTCGATAGCCACGGTCGGGGGTGAAGCAACCCGAGATGGGCAAAGGTTGCGGTGTCGGTAAAGCACGCCGAGATCCCGTCCATCGACGTTGAAAAGCAGATCACCGGGCCAGGAAGAACACCACCACCACGATCGCCACCACCACGATCGTGCCGATGATCGCCAGGACCGGAATGTTGGACTTCGGCTTGTCGTTCGCCGTAGCGATGCGGCCGATCTTCTGTTCCTGCTCCCGCGCCATGGCGACGCGCTCGGGCGAGGTGGGGCGGCCCGCAGCCTCGTCATCGGTGCCGAGCGGCGACAGGCCGGGATCACCGGCCGAGACTTTGTCTCCGGTCAGGCCGGAGTCGATGTCGTCCTTCAGTTGTGAGACTGTACTCCCCACCCCCGGGCGGCGTGTCCGTTCCATGTCGTCTCCGTCTCGTCGACTCTGGCCCATGCAACGCCGCGCCGCCGCGGAAAGGTGCGGGCCTTGACGTCGCGGCCATTCGCTTCATCTCCGGACCACACCGGAGGCGCTACGATGTTCGAATGCTGGGTCTACAAGGACGAGCCGCATGTGCGGCTGGTGGTCAAGGCTGGCGCCATGTTGCCCACCGACCTCGGCCACAAGGACTGGAAGCTCCTCGGCCCCTGGGAGGCCGACGCCGATACCGCCCGCGAGGTGGAGCAGCGCGGTTTCCACTATTTCAAGGTCGAGGACGCCGTGGCGCATTCGACGTTCAAGAACGCCGAAGCCTCCGGCAACTGAGGGCGAGACCCTTGCCGGGCCGCGTCGCTGCTCGATAAACCGGGCAGCGCCCGAATCGTTCGGGCTCGCGGAGATCGTTCATGACCATCCATCCCGAAGTGCAGGCCCCGGCCCTCAACCGCCGCAAGGTCGGCGAGTATGTGGTGACCTATCTCAGCGACGGCTTTCTCGACGGCTCCTTCAGCTATCTTCAGGGGATCGATGCGAACGAAGCGGAAAGCCTGTTGAAGGCGGCGCATCGTCCGCCGCTGCCCCATATTTCGATCGCCTCCTACCTGATTCAGGGCCGCGGCCGCACGGTGCTGGTCGATGCCGGCACGGGTGGCTTCAACGGTTGGGGCGGTCGCTTCCCGGTGGCCCTGGCGGCCGCGGGCGTCGAACCCGGCGATGTCGACACGGTTCTGCTCACACACGCCCATGTCGATCATGTCGGCGGATTGACGCTGCACGGTCAGCCGATCTTCCCGAAGGCCGAGGTCGTGATCAGCGAGACCGAGGCCAAGTTCTGGCGCGACGATGCCGTCATGGCCTCGGCAGGAGCCGACGCGAAGCCCTTCTTCGACGCGGCCCGCACGGCGCTCGACGCCTATCAGTCCCGTCTCAAGCTCGTCGGCGCCGGCGAGGTGCTGCCGGGGATCGACCTCGTGCCGCTGCCGGGTCATACGCCGGGCCATTCGGGCTATCAGATCCACTCGGGCGACGATCAACTCCTGATCTGGGCTGATATCACCCATATGGCCGATATCCAGATCCGCAAGCCCGAGGTGACGATCGGCTTCGACGTCGACCCCGACCAGGCCCGGGCCACCCGGATGAAGCTGCTCGACCAGGTGGCGAGTGATCGGCTGACGGTGGCCGGCATGCACTTCAACATGCCGGGCTTCATCACCGTCGAGCGCCAGGGCGCCGGCTACGCCAAGGTCGACCTCCCCTGGACGGCCGCTCTGCTGTGACGCGTTGAGAGCCAACGGGCAGGGTTGAGACCGGGTCGCGGTTCCAACCCTGCCGCGGAGGCGTTCCAGTCATTGCGGCGCGAAGCCGAAGACGCTGAAGATCAGCGCGTTCAGTCCGATGAAGGCCAGGACCAGGCCATCGATCCAGGCGGCCGGGAACATGGTCCGCCCCCGGGCGCCATTGGCATGGCCGGCGCCGAAGCCGATCAGGAGAGCGCCGAACACGAGGCCGAGGGTGTAGCTGCTGGTCACGGGATGGCTTCCGTTGCGGCGCGAGCCGAGGGGTTGATCCCGGCCGACAGCCGCCCGGGAAGTGTGTCGAGGCGCAACGACGCCCGCAGCGCCCGCGACAGGGCATCGACCGCCATCGACAAGGCCGCGGTGGCCAGGATCAGCACGACGGCGACGTCGAGCCTCAGTTCCGAGATGGCGGCATCGACGTAGAACCCCAAGGTCGTGACGCCCAGGATTCCGAAGATGGCGCTTTCCCGCAGGATGATCTCCCAGCGGTACAGCACATAGGCGAGGAACTGCCCATAAAGCCGTGGCAGTGTCTCATAGAAGTAGAGGTCGGCGCCCCGCGGCGCATCCGCCCGATAAGGCAGGGCGTCGGCCTGTTGCCCCATGAGATAGGCCACGACGGCACCGTTGTGGAGCGTAAGCGCGATGACGGCGGGCAGCATCGAGGGCCCGAGCGTCTGCAGGAGGACGTAGGCCAGCATGTAGTCTGGGGTCGAGCGGACCACGATGAGGAGCGTTCGTCCGGCAGGTCGGCCAAGGCGCCCGGAGAAGCGGCGGCAGACGAGCGGGAAGAGCACGAGGGAGAGGATCGCCATGGCGCAGAGCGCGATCTGCGACAGGACCAGCGTCCGCAGCGCGCCTGGCAGGATCTCGTGGGTCGCGATGTCGCCGAGCCACCGGGCGAAGTCCGTCCAGGAGCCGGCCGAGAGCAGGTCCGCGGCGCGCAGAGGGGTCGGCACGATGTCGTGGCCGAGGAAACGGACGAGGTTCTGCCAGAGGTGAGGGGTCGCGAGTCCCGATGGCAGGACCACGAGCGATCCGATCACGAGGAGAGGCAGGGTCCAGAGCCGTGCCCAAAGGCGCCGCGTCGCCACGAGGCCGTAGAAACAGAACAGCAGAGCGGCGGCCTGCGAGAAGTCGCCCTGCTTGAAGAAGGCGTCGAGCTCGAAGCCGATGGTCGGCAGGCCGATGAAGCCCAGAACCAGTGTCGAGCGCAGCCCGCATTCGAGGCGGTAGAGGCTGTAATGCCCGAACTGGCCGAGGAGATCGGGCAATCTTGCATAGGCGAATGCCGAGATCGTGCCGGTGCCGCGCGGCAGCACTTGAAGCGCCGAGAGGTCGGCCTCCTCGATGATTTCGGAGAACACCTTGGCGAAGATCCCCGCATAGGGCAGCGCGATCGCCAGCACGCCGGTCAGCGGGCCGAGTCCCAGCACCTGCATCAGCAGCAGGGCCCAGAACAATTCGTGGATCGAGCGCAGAAAGGCGCAGAGCACCCGCACGGCGCGACAGCGAGGGAAGACCAGCGCCAGCAGGAACCCCGATGTGCCGCCGACACCGACGCCCAGCACCGCGAAAGCGACCGTGTTCAGAAGCGCCCGGCCGTTGACGGCCGAGAGATCGGGGGTGACGAGCCCGTTCAGCAGTCTCGCCATCTCGGCCCCGGGGTGGGAGGCCGTGATGGCGAGGTCGCCGAAGCCTAGCGCGATCGAACCTGCGCCGAGGATGAGAAGGCTGACGGCGCGCGGGCCGAGGCGGCGGTTCGGCGCGCCGTCAGTCCGCATAGAATCGAGCCAGATCCGCGGCATCGAGCCCGTCCGTCGGTGCGTCGAGCACGATGCGGCCGCGGTCGAGCGCCAGGATGCGGGTGGCGTGGGCCAGCGCCAGACGGACATCGTGCAATGCCAGCACCAGCGTCTCGTGGCGAGCCGCGAGCCGCGCCAGCACGGCCGCACCCTGGGTCGGGTCGAGAGCCGAGACGGGTTCGTCGCCAATGACGATCGGCCGGCCGTCATAGAAGGCCCGCGCCACCGAGACGCGCTGCTGCTGGCCGCCCGAGAGTTCGCCGGCACGGCGGAAGATCTCGGGTCCGAGCCCGACCTCATCCAACACGGCGCGGACCTCGTCGACCTCCCGCCGCCCGGGCCAAGCCAGGGTCTTCAGGTTGAACAGAGCGGAATGCCGGTCGAGCCGGCCCATGTAGACGTTGTGGAAGGTCGAGAGACTGCGCACCAGCGCGGCGCTTTGCGGTACCAGCGCGGCACGTCCGCCGGCTCGGGCGTGGAAGAGGTTCAGCAGCGTCGACTTCCCGGCGCCGGACCGGCCCAGCAGCACGACGCGCTCGCTCGAGGCGATGCTGACGTCGATGTCGCTGAGCACGGTGCGCCCCGGGTAGCCGATCGCCGGCTCCTTGATCTGGAGGACGGGGGCGGCCATGACGGGGCCCGTCAGTCCATCAAGCCGGCCGACTTCAAGACTGCCTCGACCGGGGCATATTGAGCATTGTCGGCCGGCACGAACTTCGACCGGCCGAAAGGCGCGAGGATGGCGGGATCGTCGATGCCGACCAGCGTCTGCTTGACCTTCTCGGTGAAGCCCGGACCGAAGGTGGCATCGACGTCGCCGCGGATGGTCCACTGGTAATCGGGGAAGGTCGGCGACTGCCAGATCACCGACACTTTGCTGTCGTCGATCTTGCCGGCTTTGTGGTCGAGGTCCCACACCGAATAATCCACGACGCCGACGTCGTAGGCGCCCGACTGGACGAGCTGGATGGTGCGCGAATGGTCGCCCGAGAAGCCGACCCGGGAGAAGATCTGCTCGGGCGCTTTGTCGCCGAAGGCCTTGCGGAGATAGTATTCCGGCATGACGCGACCCGACGTCGAGGTCCGGGCGCCGAAGGTGAAGCTCTTGAAGGCGAGGTCCTTCTGCAATTCGGGGGCTGGCTTCAGGCCGGTGCCGCTGCCAGCGATCATGTAGCTGCGGAAGGCGGTGTCCTCGGCGCCCTGGGCGATGGCCTGCGAGCCTCGCACCCGGGCGCGGGCCTGGACGCCCGTGACGCCGCCGAACCAGGCCAATTGGACTTCGCCGTTGACGAAGCTCGTCACGGCCGCCGGATAGCTCTTCACCGGCACGTAGCGGACCGGCACGCCGAGCTTGGCTTCGAGGTAGCGCGCCACCTTGCCGAAGCGCTCCGTCAGCCGCGTCTCGTCCTGGTCGGGGATGGCGGTGAAGACGAAGGCGGGTTTGTCGGCCGCGAGGGCCGCGGGCGCCCGGGCGGCGCCCGTCAGCGTGGCGGCGAGCGTCAGGGCGAGGGTCGCGAAGCTTTTCATGATCGGGTCTCTCACGGAGAACGGGGTCGATTGGATGGAAGTCGAGCGGTCAGCCGACCGAAACGGTGCCGTCGCCCTCGCCGAAGCTGCCGATGACCGAGGCGCCGGCAAAGCCGCGCTCCCTGGCCTTCGCCATGACGGAGTCGACATGGTCGGGCGCCACGGCGATCAACAGGCCGCCGCTGGTCTGCGGATCGCAGAGGAGGTCGCGTCCCCAGCCGGGCAAAGCCGCACCGAGCCTCACCTCCTCGCCGAAGCTCGACCAGTTCCGCGCCGAAGCGCCTGTCCTGATGCCGGCTGCGGCCAGCGCCGCGACGCCGGGCAGGATCGGCAGGGCGGAAAAGTCGATTCTGAGGCCGAGTGCCGAGCCCCGCACCATTTCGAGCGAATGACCGAGGAGGCCGAAGCCGGTCAGGTCCGTCATGGCATGGACGCCGGAGATCGGCGGCATGTCGGCGCCGAGGCGATTGAGCTGCGTGGTCGACGCCACCATGGCGGCATAGCTCTCGGCCGAGAGTTCCCCGCGCTTCAGCGCCGCGCCCTGGATGCCGACGCCGAGCCCCTTGGTCAGGATCAGCCTGTCGCCGGGCCTCGCGCCGACGTTGCGCAACACGCGCTCCGGATGGACGAGGCCGAGCGCCACGAGGCCGTAGATCGGCTCCGGCGAGTCGATCGAGTGGCCGCCTGCTACCGGGATGCCGGCTTCGGCGCAGATCGAGGCGCCGCCGGACAGGATCTCCTGAATGACGGCGACCGGCAGCTTGTCGATCGGCATGCCGACCACCGCCAGGGCCAGGATAGGTGTGCCGCCCATGGCATAGACGTCCGAGAGGGCATTGGTGGCGGCGATGCGGCCGAAGTCGCGCGGATCGTCGACGATCGGCGTGAAGAAGTCGGAGGTGGCGATGATGGCCTGCGTGTCGTTGAGCCGGTAGACGGCCGCGTCGTCGCCCGTCTCCAGTCCAACCAGCATGTTTCCGTAGCATGGAGCGGCCGGCATCTTGCCCAGGATGTCACGCAGCACCGAGGGCGCCAGCTTGCAGCCGCAACCGCCGCCATGGGCCAGCGCCGTCAAGCGAAAGGGGGAGGTCATCAGCGTCGTTCCAGGCTGGTCTCGTCGATGCGGGTGGACCTTAGAAGATGCGCCCACAGGGGGGAAGGGATTTCCAGGCTACCGCCGTTTGTTGCATGCAGCTTGATGTCCGGCGCAAGCTGGGTGGGCTCGGCATCGGAAGTGCGGTAGAAGCCGGATCCCCTCTCCGTCACGGGCCATGGCTTGATCGCGCCGCTCCCTCCCCACTTCGTCGTCGCCGAGGATCCCGACGTACCGCCGCCGGGCCTCGCCGGGGCCGTGGTGGCAATCGGCAATTTCGACGGCGTGCATCGGGGCCATCAGGCCGTCATCGGCCGCGCGCGGGCGCTGGCCCTTGAAATGGGACGGCCCACCGCCGTCCTCACCTTCGAGCCTCATCCGGCCGATTATTTCGCCGGTACTTCGAAGATCTTTCGCATCACGCCGCCGGCCGCCAAGGCCTTGGCGTTGAGCCGCCTCGGCACGGTCGACGGCATGGTGGTGCGCACCTTCGATGCCGCTTTCGCGTCGCTCGAGGCCGAGGCTTTCGTGACCGAGATCCTGGTCCGCCGCCTCGGCATCGCCGCCGCGGTGGTGGGCTACGACTTCCATTTCGGCCGGGCCCGCGGCGGCACGCCGGCCTTCCTCGCCGAGGCCGGGCAGCGGCATGGCTTCGCGGTGGCGATCATCGACAAGATCGTGGCGGATGCGCAGGGGGACCTCGCGGCCGTGTCCTCGACGGCGATCCGTGCCGCTCTCGAAGCTGGCGCCGTCGAGCGCGCCGCTGTCCTGCTCGGCCGCCACCATTTCGTGCTGGGTCAGGTGGTGCACGGCGAGAAGCTCGGCCGCACGCTGGGCTTTCCCACCGCCAACCTGCGGCTCGACCCCGCGACGCGTCTCGCCCACGGGATCTATGCGGTCCGGGTGCGGACGGCCGTGGGCGAATACGGCGGCGTCGCCTCCTATGGTCGCCGCCCGACCTTCGACAACGGCGCGCCGCTGCTCGAGACCTTCCTGTTCGACTTCTCCGGCGATCTCTACGGCCAGGATATCGAAGTCGATTTCGTGGGCTGGATCCGGGGCGAGGAGAAGTTCGCCTCGGCCGAAGCGCTGGTGGTGCGGATGAACGTCGACGCCGCCGAAGCACGGGCCATTCTGGCGCTATGAACGAGTGGCGCGTTATGCCGCCGACCGGACGTGCCCCGCAGCGCCGGATGGTCTAGAAGGGCGCATGTCCGACGTCGCGCTTTCCACCGCCAGGCCCGCCCTCCACCGCGTCACGCTTCGCGCCCTCGCACTCGGTGCCCGGCTCGACGCGGCCGGCCTTGAGCGGCCAGACACGATCTCGGTCAACCCGCTCGCCTTCAGCGTCGGCCATGCGGGCTTCGTGGCTCTCTACAGGTTCGGGGTCGCGGTGCTGGTGGGACTGTCCCCCGTCGAAGAGGACGACTTCCTGCGCCAGATCCGGCCGCGCGTCTCGGGCGAGCGTGAGCGGGTCGACGACGAAACGGCGGTGCTCGAAGTCTCTCCCGATGGGGCCGATCAGGTGTCGCCCGGCGGACCCATCCAGGTCCGCGATCTGTCGACGGCGCGTCTGCTGGTCCTGGCCGACGCTCTCGCCAAGACGGTGTCGCTGGCGCGCGACGAGCGCGAGGTCAATGCCGTGCTCGACGTCATCGAGCCCTTCGCCCTGGGGCTGTCACGGACGGGGCGGCCGCCCGGGACGCGCCGCGCCATGCTGCGGCTGATCGGACAGGCTCTGCTGGTCCAGCACCGGCTTTCCGGCCGCGTCGCCGTCGAGGAAAAGCCCGACGTCCTCTGGGACCGGCCCGACCTCGAACGTCTCTACGCTCGCGTCGAGGACGAGTATGAGCTGAAAGAGCGCACCACTGCGCTGAAACGAAAGCTCGACGTCATCGTCGAAACCGCGCGAGCCCTGACCGACGTTATCGAGTCAGACCGCACCACCGGACTGGAAATTGCCGTCGTTGCATTGATCGTAACCGAGATTCTGCTGACCCTCGTTCAGATGCTGTTCTTCCGCCATGTGTGAGTGCCGCTTGATTCAGCAGCGTCTGGCGAAAAGATCAGCAACGGCACAGGCCGAGTAGACAGACTCTAGATTGGTTGCTGATGTTTGTGACAGGCGTGTGAAACATCGCCTTTCAGGAAATATTAACTATTCTGGTCATCTACGAGGCCGGAACTCTGGTCCTGGTCGCGCGTTTTGGTTATGTCAACCGCGACGGGCATGGCCCGCGGAGCTCCATATCATGTTGCGCTGGATTTTGGCCTTGGCGGCGCTTTGCGTCGGTTCCGCCCTGGTAGGTCTCGGCCACGTCACCCCGGTCAGCGGGACGATGTCGGGACTGTGCCTCGCGGTCTTCGCCCTGTCGGCGACGGTATTGATCGGCTCATTCGAAGCCTACGAGACGCAGGCCGTCCGGCACGACCGGGACGACAATTGAGGCTGCGTCCCAGACCTTGACGAAAGCATTGGGGATCGGCTCGCGGGCCAGTTGCTCCGGTCCGACCCACCGGCAGCCGTCCGGCGTATGTCCTGAGGCCGACGCGCCGCGGTAGACGTCGAGCGTCAGGGCGAAATGCGTGAAGACGTGTTCGACTTGGCCGATTCGCTCCAGTGCCGCGTCACACGCCGCTTCGAGAGCTTTGGCATCTGGCGTCTCCATACTCCAGTCTGATCCGAAAAACTCCGTCATGCCGCCGAGCAGACCCTTCGGCGGGCGCGTTCGTACCAGAATCGCACCATCGGCCCGCGCCACCACCGCCATGGCGCCGAACCGTCGCGGGTTGGCCTTTTTGGGAAGCTTGCGCGGGTAGAGCGACTGCGTGCCAGCCGCACGCGCGGCGCAGAACTCGGACA
>JAYVMK010000212.1:0-5800 GCA_043758995.1 Lichenibacterium sp.
ATCGTCGATTTGCCGGAGCCGGACGGCCCGCAGATGACGATCTTCTCGCCCTTGCGGACGTGCAGGTTGATGTCGCGCAACACGTGGAAGGCGCCGTACCATTTGTGCACGCCGACGAGGTCGACCGCATAGTCCCCGTCATGACGCGGGGACAGGGTGGCAGGGACAGCGCTCATGGTGTGATTTCCCGTCGCGTGATCAATGGTTGCGCCCGGCGCGAAGCCGGCGCTCGACGCTTTGCGAATAGCGCGACATGCCGAAGCAGAAGATCCAGTAGAAGGCGGCCGCGGTGATCAACCCCGTCGCCGAGGTCGTCGGCGAGGTCCAGTTCGGATCGTTGAAGCCGCTCTCCACCGTGCGGAGGAAGTCGAACAGTCCGACGATCGCGACCAGAGACGTGTCCTTGAACAGGCTGATGAAGTTCGACACGATGCCGGGGATCACCAAGGCCAGCGCCTGTGGGAGGATGATGAGGCGCATCGTCTGCCAGTACCCGAGGCCTACCGAAGAGGCTCCTTCGAACTGACCCTTCGGCATGGCCTGCAGCCCGCCGCGCACCACTTCCGCCATGTAGGCGGCGGAAAACAACGCTGTGCCGACGAGCGGACGCAACAAGCGGTCCGGCGTCCAGCCCTCGGGCAGGAACAGCGGCAACATGAAGTTCGCCATGAACAGCACGACGATGAAGGGAACGCCGCGAACGAGTTCGATGAAGGCCGTGCAGGCGGCATTGACGATCGGCAGAGGCGAACGGCGGCCCAGCGCCAGGAGCACGCCGAGCGGCAGCGAGAAGACGATGCCGACCAGCGACATCAGCAGCGTGACCGTGACGCCCCCCCACAGATCCGTCGTGACGACAGGGAGACCGAGCCAGTCGGAGCCGCGCAGCAAGATGAAGGACACCACCGGGTAAGCGACGAAGAACAGCAGGGCGGCGATGTTGCGTTTCGGCGCCCGCTGCCACAGCAGCCAGACGATCAGTCCGGCGCCGATCACCTCGATCGTGTTGATCCGCCAATGTTCCGTTTCGGGGTACGGCCCGTACCAGAAGAAGCTCGACTTGGCCCAGATGAAGGGCCAGCAGGCTCCGTTCTGGTGGGCGCGGCACACCTCACCGCTGTCAGCGTGCCAGACGGCGTCCGTGATGAGAAAGCCGACGAGACTCGGGACGACCCAGGCGAGGAACGCGAGAGCGGCGATCGTCAGGACCGTGGACAGAACCCCGGAGAACAGGTTCCTGCGAACCCAGGCCACGGGACCTTGTGCGAGAGCCGGCGGCGGTTCGACGGGGGCCGGTGTCGCCCGAAGATAGGCGACACCCTGGGCATAGGTGACGTCGGTCAAAGCCTCACCTCTCCACGAGCGCGACGCGCTTGTTGTAGACATTCATGGCGCTCGACAGGACCAGCGAAATGGCGAGATAGACGGCGCCCGTCACGGCCATGCATTGGATGGCAGCCCCGGTCTGGTTCAGCACGGTGCCGGCGAAGACCTGAACGAGGTCTGGATAGCCGATGAAAACGGCCAGCGACGAGTTCTTGATCAGATTCAGATATTGGTTGGTCAGCGGTGGCACGATCACCCGCATGGCCTGGGGGAGCACCACGAGCCGCATGGTGACATTGGGGCGAATGCCGAGCGCCGCGGCCGCCTCATGCTGCCCCCGGCCGACCGCCAGGATACCGGCGCGCACGATCTCGGAGATAAAGGCGCCCGTATAAACCGACAAGCCGAGCAGCAATGCAGCGAATTCCGGAAAGACCTGCCGGCCGCCCGAGAAGTTGAACCCCTTCAACACCGGCACGGTGAAGCCGATCGGCTGTCCGAGCGCGAGGTGAACCAGGATCGGCAGGCCAAGGATCAGCGCTAGCGACACCCAAAGCACCGGGAGTTGGTGTCCGGTCGCGGCCTGGCGGCGCCGGGCGTAGCGACTGAACACGAAAGCCAGGATCAGGCCGGCGACAAAAGCCCAGCCGACAAACGACGCGCCGTCGTTGAAGACCGGGCTCGGCACGACGATGCCGCGAGTGTTCAGGTACACCAAGCCGAGCAGCGACAAAGACTGCCGCGGTTGCGGCAGAGACTTGAGAACGACTTGGTACCAGAAGAAGAGTTGAAGCAGCAACGGGATATTGCGAAACAACTCGACGTAGACGGTCGCGAGTTTCGAGACGATCCAATTCGGCGACAGGCGCAGGACCGCGATCACGAAGCCTATGACCGTCGCGAAAACGACGCCGAAAGCACTGACGAGAAGCGTGTTGTAGAGACCGACCCAGAACGCCTGCCCATAGGACGACAAGGCCGAATAGGAGACCAGCGTCTGATTGATCTCGAAACCGGCCGTCTGATTCCAGAAGCCAAAATTCAGCGGAATGCCGAGCCGCTCCATGTTGGCGGCGGCATAGTGCGACGCGGTCACGATGAGAACCGCGAGGACCGCCACGAGGACGACCTGATAGACGTAGCCGCGCAACTTCGGATCGTAGAAACTGAAATCCGCCTTGGGAGGCGCGTCGCCCGCCGTCTGCACCGTCATCTCGGATCAGCCTCTCGCATAAACTCCCTCCCGCAACCGCCGATGCCGCCTAGCCCTGCAACTGCCGGGCCAGGCGGCACGAGACTTAGCGGATGGGCATGCCGTATTGGATGCCACCCTTGTTCCACAGGGCGTTGACGCCGCGCTTGATCTTCAAGGGCGACCCATCGCCGACGTTACGGTCGAAGACTTCGCCGTAATTGCCGACCTGCTTGATGACGTTGTAGGCCCAATCATTGGTCAGGCCGAAGCCCTTGCCCTGCTCGCCTTCGACGCCCAAGAGGCGGCGAATGTTCGGATTGTCGGACTTCTTCATGTCGTCGACGTTCTTCGACGTGACGCCGAGTTCCTCGGCATCGAGCATGGCGTAGACCGTGTAGGTCATCACGTCGTACCACTGGTCGTCGCCCTGACGGACCGAGGGAGCGAGCGGCTCCTTCGAGATGATCTCGGGAAGGACGATGTTCTCGTCGGGGTTGGACAACCGAAGACGCTCGGCATAGAGGCCGGACGCATCGGTCGTGAAAGCGTCACAGCGACCCGATTCATAGGCCTTCAGGGTCTCGTCCTCGCTCTGGAAGGCGACGGACTCGTACTTCATGTTGTTCGAGCGGAAGAAGTCCGCGAGATTCAGCTCGGTCGTGGTGCCCTGCTGAACGCAGATCGAAGCGCCGTTGAGATCCTTGGCCGACGACACGTTGAGCTTCTTCTTCACCAGGAAGCCCTGGCCGTCATAATAGGTGACCGGTCCGAAGACGAGACCCAGCGTCGAGGCTCGCGTCGAGGTGGCTGTGGTGTTGCGCGACAGCACATCCACTTCACCCGATTGCAGCGCCGTGAAACGGTTCTTGGCGTCGAGGCCGACGAATTTCACCTTCTTGCTATCACCAAGGACCGCGGCCGCGATGGCGCGGCAGATATCGACATCGAGACCAGTCCATTGGCCTTTGTCGTCGGGAATGCCGAAGCCGGCGAGGCCGGTATTGGCTCCGCAGGACAGCATGCCCTTGCTCTTGACCGTGTCGAGCGTCCCCGCGGATGCGGCAGAGGCCATGACACCGAACGCGCAGGTGGCCAGGAGCCCCGCCAGAGCCTTGTTTCGCAGTTTCATCTCTTCCCCGATTCACCGGTTGAGCGCATGATGAGGCGAGTTGCCTCGGCCTTCAATTGCTTGGTCCTTGTGCATCTCACAACGCTTTGCAGAGGGCGGTCAAGGCTCGTCCACTGAATCAACCGCTCGTCCGCGGCGCTTGCCCGGTGAGCAATCAACCTGACTGCCCAACCGGCAGCGTCACGAGTGCTCATGACCAAACTTTCTGCAGAGACGCGTGGGACTCTTCAGTCCCGCACACGCCTGGTTCATGCCGGCCGCGACCCGCGAGAGCAGCATGGATTCGTCAACACGCCGATCTATCGGGGTTCGACCGTCCTCTCCGAGACCATCGACGACTACCAGGGCGGCCGGAACCGCTACACCTACGGCACCCATGGGACGCCGACCACGGATGCGCTGACGACGGCCTGGTCGGAGCTATCCGGTGCCGCCGGGACGGTTCTCACGCCCTCGGGCCTCGCCGCCATCGCGGTGGCGCTGCTTGCCGTCCTCAAGGCCGGCGACCATCTGCTGGTGACGGATTCGGCCTATTTTCCCACCCGCCGCCTGTGCGACGGGATGCTGAAGCGGTTCGGGGTCGAGACCACCTATTACGATCCCAGGATCGGTGCCGGCATCGCGGCTTTGTTCCGGCCCAACACGCGCGTGGTGCTGGTCGAGGCGCCGGGATCGCAGAGTTTCGAGATGCAGGACATCCCGGCCATCGCGGCAGAGGCGCGGCCCCGCGATATCTGCGTCGTCATGGACAATACCTGGGCCACGCCTCTGTTCTTCCCGCCCCATGCGCGCGGGGTCGATATCGCCATCGAGGCGGGGACCAAATATCTCGGCGGCCATTCCGATCTGCTGCTCGGCCTGACCAGCGCCAATGCCCGCTACTGGCCGGCGCTGCAGCGCTGCTTCACCGAGATGGCGATCTGCGCGGGACCGGAGGATGTGTTCCTGGCGCTGCGGGGCCTTCGCACGATGGAGCTGCGGTTGAAGGAGGCGGAACGGCAGGGGCTCGCCATGGCGCGCTGGCTCGCCGAGCGCCCCGAGGTGCTGACGGTGCTCCACCCTGCCCTGCCGGATTTCGACGGTCACGACATCTGGTCGCGGGACTTCCTCGGCTCCTCCGGGCTTTTCTCCGTCGTATTGCAGCCCGTCTCCCGGGCCGCCGTGGCCGCCATGGTCGACGGGCTCGAGCTCTTCGGGATCGGCGCGTCGTGGGGCGGCTACGAGAGCCTGGTGATCCCGTTCGACTGCACCCTTTACCGGACCGCCACGGCCTGGAACCCCGGCGGGCCCGCCTTGCGGCTGTCGATCGGTCTCGAAGATGTCGCCGACCTCCAGGCCGATCTCGATCGCGGCTTCGCCCGCCTGCGTGCGACCGCCTAGAGGAGATCGCGATCAGGGCGAATGGCCTGGTCGCGCAAAGATCCTCGTCAGGACGACGGTCGAGAGCTGCGCGCGCGAGCGAAGGCGAGCGACACCGGCCCCAGCGTCCGGTTGTGCATCGAACGGCTTTATCGCCTGACGATGCTCGGCGCGGGCCTTAGCGGCAGGATCTCGATCCGCCCTGCCCTGGTCCTGAAAGCGAGGCCACGGCGCGCGAAGCTTCGTGCCAGGGCCAGCGACACGATGCTGCCGAGCGCGGCACCCGCCACGACGTCGCTCGGGAAATGCGCGCCGACCAGGATGCGGGAGAGCCCGATCAGGACAGCGCCGGCGAGCAGTCCCCGCCGCCAATCCTGTCGCATGTAGCCCAGTGCGATCGCTGCCGCGAAGGCCGAGGTCGTATGGCCGGAGGGAAAGCTCGCCAGCGCGTTCTGGGTCACGAAGCCCTGGAAGTGGAACGCCCCATCGACGGACAGGAGCGGAGGGCGGGCTCGACCGACCAGATGTTTGACGATTTGGACCAGCACGCCCGAGATCGCGATCGTGGCGAAGAAGTAGAGCGAGCGTTCGGCGATGAGGCGCAGCGATCCCCCGTGCCACGTCCGGTGGCCTCGGCCGAGGGCCACCACGGCGATGAGCGCAATGAGGGCCGAGAAGGCGAACATGTAGCCGGAGGTGCCGAACTCGGTAACGAAAAAGCCCACCGAAACGAGCCAGCGCGGCGCCCGGGCAGCGTCGCCGGCGAGAGTGGCATCACTGAGCGCTGCGGC
>JAYVMK010000213.1:0-3917 GCA_043758995.1 Lichenibacterium sp.
CACTTTATCCAAGCGAAAATATTTAATTTCCTCTATACGTCTGTTCAAAACATCGGCTCTTACCTTCGTATTTGCGGCCTGCACTTGGAGCCTCACCAAGTAAGCTGCAGCCAAGCCGACTAACGCCGTGGCGATCGGCTGCGTGGGAGGAAGCCAGTGCGCCGCGCCGTGGGCCATTTTGGTCGGAGTGCGCTGTATCGAGGGCGTCGCGGTCCGGCAGGTAGCCGAGACCGGTCAGCCGCCAACCTCCCCGCCGCCGTCACCGCCAAGAGCGTCTTCGCCGCTCGACTTGGTACCGGCACTCCGCCGCCGCGCTCGGGTGACATTCAATGCCCGAAGGAAGACGCCGAGGAAGATCACGGCGCTGAACAAGAGCAGGAGGTTGAACACGACGTCTGGCATCGCTGGCTCGTCCTTTCAGGTCGCCTCGCCGCTCGCGATCGGCAACTCGCCCTTGGCACGGAGAGGGTCAGCGAGAGCGTGGCGGACAGTTTCGGCGCGACGTGGCTCCGATATGCCTTGATCGACTGCCCATGCGTCAGGCGCATCCAGCGTGGGCTTAATGCCACCGGAGCGAACCTTCTCGCTATCCACTGAAGGTCGGGCCATCTTCAACCTGCTGCGCGTGTCGCAGACTGCCGTGCAGAGTTTGTACGCGCGACGAAGACGGGCTGCAACGGAACGGGAAGCGTGCGCTTCAGCTCTGATCCAAGGTCTGTGATGGCCTTATCGGACGGCCAAGCATGCACAACCAAGGTCCGCGAGCCGACAGGTCCGCTCGGACCAATCCTGGCCTGAGCTAACACCATAAAATTTCAGGAAGATCATTGGTGCCGCAAGAGAGATTCGAACTCCCGACCCCCTCATTACGAATGAGGTGCTCTACCAGCTGAGCTATTGCGGCGCCGTGCCTCGGACCGACCGGGTGAGGCCTCGCCTGTCTACCAGATCGCGACGGCGTGTCCAGCGAAAGTCGCAGCCGACGCGGTGGCGCCCCGGTGCCGCGCAGCGCCAAACAGCGGTTTCCTCGGGACCGCTCCTGGCCTAGACTTGCGCCATGGATCAGGACAAGCCGCGTCAGCACCACGATATCGGGGGCGTCCCGGGCTTCATGTGCCGCGAGGTCGACACCGAGCCGCATGCCCTGTCGGATTTCGACCGCGAGGTCGATGCGTTGCGCCAGATCCTGGGCGCGAAACGCGTCATGTCGGTCGACGAGCTGCGCCGCGGCATCGAGGCCATCCCCGAGGCCGAGTATCACCGGCTGAGCTACTATCAGCGCTGGATCCGGGCGATCGCCGACAATCTCCTGCGCTCGGGCACGATCACCGAAGCCGAACTCGCCACCGCCCTCGACCGTACGGACGCCGCGTGAGCGGGCCCTTCGAGGCCGGCAGCGCGGTGCGGGTGCGAGACGCCTGGCCGGAGCGGTTCGGCATCGTCCACCAGCGCACGCCGCACTATCTGCGCGGACGCGAGGGGCGCGTCGTGCGGCGCCTCGGCGCCTTTCCCAATCCTGAAAACCTGGCCTTCGGCGCCCCGGCCCCGATCGTGCCGCTCTATCACGTGGCCTTCGACGCCGCCGTGCTGTGGCCCGACGCGCCGGCGGCCGTCGACCTCCTGGTCGAGATCTACGACCATTGGCTTGAGCCCGCTGCCATGAGCGCCACCCCGAGCGACCCGTCATGAGCCTCATCGAAGCCGACAGCTCCCGGCTGCTCGGGGCGCTGCGCCTGCTGCTCGCCGACAAGGCCATCGCCACGCCGGAGGAGATCGCCGCGCGCATCGCCCTCACAGACGAGGCATCCCCGAAGCGCGGCGCGGCCCTGGTCGCCCGGGCTTGGTGCGACCCGGCCTTCCGGGCCCTGCTCCTCGCCGATGGCACGGCGGCGGCCGAGAGCCTCGGCATCTCGCTCCGCGGCCTGCCGCCGCTCGGTGTGCTGGAGAACACCGCGGAACTGCATCACCTCGTAGTCTGCACCCTGTGCTCCTGCTATCCGCGGGCCGTGCTGGGCTACCCGCCCTACTGGTTCAAGTCGGCCGCCTATCGGGCGCGCGCCGTGCGCGACCCGCACGGGCTCCTGGCCGAATGGAACACGGTGCTGCCCGAAGGCCAGCGCGTCCGCGTCGTCGATTCCACGGCCGACTATCGCTGGATGGTGCTGCCGCGTCGCCCTGCCGGCACGGAGGGCTGGGACGAGGGGCGGCTGGCAGCCCTGCTCGACGAGGGTCACCTCATCGGCGTCACGGTGCCCACCGTCGCGACGGTCTCGGCATGACGGATCAGGACGGCGAACCGCTGGGCGACCTGATGATCCGCACCGTCGCCATGCCGGCCGACACCAATGCCAACGGCGATATCTTCGGCGGCTGGGTCATGTCGCAGATGGACCTCGCCGGCGGCATCGCGGGGATCGATCGGGCTCGCGGCCGCGTCGTCACGGTGGCGGTCGACGGCATGACCTTCATCCGCCCGGTCAAGGTCGGCGACGTGCTCTGCGTCTACACCCACATCGAGCGGGTCGGGCGGACCTCCATGCGGATCGCCGTCGAGGCCTGGGCGCGACGCTTCCGCACCGCGGCGCGCGACAAGGTCACGGCCGCCACCTTCACCTTCGTGGCGATCGACGACGACGGCCGGCCGCGGCCCGTACCGGGGGAATGATGCCGTTGTCGGCTGTCCCGCTCATCCCCGCCTTCGCGGGGATGAGCGGGAGGCTTGCCGAGCCGGCTGAAGACGGCCGTCACGAGATCTCCTGGACCAGCTTGCGGACCAGCGCGCGACCGAAACTCTCGAACCCCTGCGCCACCGCGACGAAACTGCCGACGCCGCCCGCGACGTTGCGGCGGTAATAGTCCTGCAGGCCGCCCGGCGGATGCGTATGGGCCACGAGATAGGCCGGACCCGACATATCGCTGAGGATCACGATGCCGTTGATCGTCGTGACGCCCTGCGCCAGCGCGGCATTGCGTGCCCCCCCGATGTCGCTGCCGCCGTTGCTGTCGCCATCGCCCGAGACGTCGATGATGCGCCGCTCGGCCGAGAAGGGGGCTTCGGCGAAGAGCGCCGCAGAAAAGTCGAGCGCCGAGCCGATGGCAGTGCGGTCGGCGAAGGAGCGGGGCGCCGCCGCGACGACGGCGCCGAAGCTTCGGGCCTCCGATTCGTCGCCCACGACCGTCCAGGGGACCACGAGTTTCTGCGAGCCCGAGCCCGCCCATTCGACGAAGGCGACGGCGATGCGCCGGTTGGAGCCGGTCGCGATGGCGCGCAGCACCTCGGGGTCAGACATGGCGGCGGCGTAACCCTTGCGCTGCAGCTCGTATTTCTCGTCGGTGATGGAGCGCGAGACGTCGGCGGCCAGGACCAGCATGACGTCGACCACGACCGGCGCGATGCCCGCCGCCCGAGCGGCTGTCGGCGGCAGGACGCTGCCGATGCCGAGTGCCGCCAATCCGCCGAGGACGTTCCGCCGCTGCATCGCCGTGTCTCCGCCGATGTCCGATCCCTGCAGCAAAGGCCGAACCGGGGCTGCGGTCAACGTACCGGACGGCGTCGTCCGACCTGGGCCGGGTCAGTTCTCTCCGATCATGTCCCGGATGCGGACCGCGAGCGCCTCGATGGCGAAGGGCTTGGTGAGCATCTGCAGGCCCGGATCGAGGTGGCCGCCGAACGTGGCCTCCTCGGCGTAGCCGGTCATGAAGAGCACGCGAAGGCCCGGGCGAAGCCGCCGGCCCTGGTCGGCGAGCTGTCGGCCGTTCATGCCCGGAAGACCGACATCGGTGATGAGCAGGTCCACCCGCGCGTCGCTCTGCAGCATCCGCAGACCGGAGGGGCCATCGGCCGCCTCTAGCGCGCGATAGCCGAGGTCGGCCAGGACCTCGACGACGAGGTCGCGCACCGAGGCCTCGTCCTCGAC
>JAYVMK010000214.1:0-6541 GCA_043758995.1 Lichenibacterium sp.
ACTTCTTCACCGAAGTGGCGAAGCTGCGCGCGGCGCGGCTGTTGTGGTCACGGCTGGTCAAACAGTTCGCGCCGAAGTCCGACAAGTCGCTAGCGCTCCGCACCCATTGCCAGACCTCGGGATGGTCGCTGACCGCGCAGGACGTCCACAACAACGTCATCCGCACCATAATCGAGGCCATGGCGGCGACGCAGGGCGGCACGCAATCCCTTCACACCAACGCGCTCGACGAGGCGCTGGCGCTGCCGACCGATGCTTCGGCCCGCATCGCCCGGAACACACAACTGCTTTTGCAGCGTGAGAGCGGCACGACCCGCATCATCGACCCTTGGGGCGGCTCCTTCTTCGTCGAGCGTCTCACCGCCGATCTGGCGGCACGGGCCTGGGAGCACATCGCCGAGGTCGAGGCCATGGGCGGCATGGCGCAGGCCATCGAGGCCGGGCTGCCGAAGCGGCGTATCGAGGAAGCCGCCGCCAAGACCCAGGCCCAGATCGACGCCGGCACGCAGGTGGTCGTCGGGGTCAACCGCTACCGCCCGACGGCGGAACAGCCGCTCGACGTTCTCAAGGTCGACAATGCGGCGGTGCGCGACGCGCAACTCGCCAAGCTGGCCCGACTCCGGGCGAACCGCGACGGCGCCGCCGTCGCGGCGGCGCTGGGCGCGCTGACCGGTGCCGCGCGCGAGGGCTCGGGCAACCTCATGGCCCTGGCGGTCGAGGCCGCACGGACCCATGCGACGGTGGGCGAGATCTCGGCGGCGCTGGAGGCCGCCTGGGGCCGCCACAGCGCGACGGCGGAGCTCATCTCGGGCGTGTACCGTCGCGCCGCCGGCGACAGCCCCGCGGTCGCCCGCGTATCCCGCATGACGGCCGCCTTTGCCGAGGACCATGGATCGAAGCCGCGCATCCTCGTCGCCAAGGTCGGACAGGACGGGCACGATCGCGGACAGAAGGTCATCGCCTCGGCCTTCGCCGACCTCGGCTTCGATGTTGCGGTGGGAGAGCTCTTCGCAACGCCGGGCGAGGTGGCGGCGCGGGCCGTCGCGGCGGGCGCCCACATCGTCGGCGTCTCGTCGCTGGCCGCCGGGCACCTGACGCTCGTGCCGGAAATCCGCTCGGCGCTCGATGCGGCCGGCCGATCCGACATCCTGCTGGTGGTGGGCGGCGTCATTCCGCCGGGAGACTACGAGGCCGTGCGGGCGTCCGGGGTGGCGGCGATCTTTCCGCCCGGCACCGTGATCGCCGAGGCCGCCGAGGCGCTTCTCTCGGCCCTCAACGCCCGGTTCGGCTACAGCCAGAAGGATCCGGCCGCCTATCCGGGAGATCCCGCGTGATCGGTCGACTCAACCATGTCGCCATCGTGGTGCCGGATCTTGCCGCCGCGGCGAGGACCTACGCGGAGGGACTCGGTGCCACGGTCTCGGCACCCCGGGATCTTCCGGAGCACGGCGTCCGAATCGTCTTCGTAGAGCTGCCGAACAGCAAGATCGAACTGATGCAACCCATGGGTGATTTGTCGCCGGTAGCAGCCTTCCTGGAGCGCAACCCGGCGGGCGGCATGCATCATGTCTGTTTCGAGGTCGACGACCTCGGCGCCGCGCGCGACAGGCTGCTCGTTCAGGGCCTGCGGGTGCTAGGCTCGGGCGAGCCGACAATCGGCGCCCATGGCAACCCGGTGTTGTTCCTTCACCCGAAGGACGTTCAAGGCACGCTGGTGGAGTTGGAGGAAGTGGAAAGCTGAGCGGTCACTCCCCGTCGCGGCCGGCCCTATGCTTGCTTCGAGTGAGGACGGCCGCCGATGCTCCGCCGCCGTCACGCCAGGCGACGGTAAGCCGCCGGGGTCACGCCCGTCGCGGCCTTGAAGGCGCGGGTCAGGTGGCTCTGGCTGCTGAAGCCGCAGGCCAGCGCGACCGCCGCGATTGGATCCTCGCCGCGGAGCAGATCCTTGGCACGCGCGACACGGCGGTGGGTGATCCAGACATGGGGCGACACGCCGTGGCTCGCCTGGAACGCACGCTGAAAGTGCGTGTCGCTAAGGCTGGCGATGCCGGCAAGGTCACGCAGTTGGACAGACCGGCCAAGATGCGCTTCGAGATAGTCGACCACCCGTCGACGCAGATACGGCGCCAAGCCGCCCTTGATGGCGCCGATCCGACGTCCGCCGTGGCGCGCGTCGCCGAGGAGTTCTGCGATCGCCCCCGCCATCGCGGCCTCGGCGGCGAGCGGGTCGCCGACCTGGCTGGCGCGGGCCAGATCACGGAGGTGCATGGCCACGCGGGGCACCTCGGCGAAGGTGATGTCCGGCACCTCCATCAGCCTCGCGTCGCGCTCGAAGGTTGCGGCAAAGACCCGGCGGAGTTCGTCTGCCGGAACATAGAGATGCACGAAGGCGAACGGCGCCGTGATCTCCCATTCGGAGCGGCCGCCGTGCGGCATGAAACTCAGCGCTCCCGGCCAGCCCGCGACGGAGCGCCCGTCGAGGCGTCGCGTCCCCATGCCTCCTTCGAGGTAGAGGCTGAACGTGTGGCCTTCAGGGCGCTCGTAGGTGACCCGGTCTCGATCATTGCTCCAGACGGCAGACGAACGCCCAAAGCCGAGGTCCATGGTGCAGAGCGTCCGGGCGCGCGGCGAGGCCGACAGCGTGCGGAAAATCGAAGGATGGCCGGGCGTCATCGCGGAAAGTCCAGACAGGAGACGATCGCGTCGATGTACAGGGGAGGCCCCCGTCCGAACAGCGCGCGCCGCCACTCCGTCGCAAGATCCTGCAAGACCACCGCCCACCCCGCCCGGTAGGGCTCCAGTCAAGCTCTTGCGCGATCGGTTTCCATGACAGCCTTCCTCTTCGTTTCGACCGTCCTGATCTGGGGCACCACATGGATCGCCATCGCGATCGAGGTCGGCCCCGTCCCGGTGCTGGTGTCGGTCTTCTACCGGTTCGCCGTGGCGGCGCTGATCTTGCTGGTAGCCCTTGTCATGACGAGACGGCTCAAGCTGCCGCCGTTGCGCGACCAGCCCTTCGTGCTGGCCCAGGCGCTCTGCCTGTTCTGCTGCAATTTCATCTGTTTCTATGAGGCCGAATCTCTCATCCCCTCGGGACTGGTCTCCGTCATCTTCTCGCTCTCGACGATATTCAACGCCATTGGTGCCCGGGTGTTCTTCGGGACGCCCATCACGGGCCGCATGACGAGTGCGGCAGCGCTGGGCGTCGCGGGCCTGGCGATCCTGTTCGGACGCGACATTGCGGTCGGCCTCGGACGCGACACCCTCGCAGGGTTGGCTCTCGCGGTCGCGGGCACCGTCTTCTTCTCGCTCGGAAATATGGCGTCGCGCCGCAACAGCGCCGCCGGGATCTCCCCCGTTACGGCGAACGCCTGGGGCATGGCTTATGGATCGGCGGTGCTCTTGGCCCTGATCGGGCTGACGGGCACGCCGATGCTTGTTCCGCATGACAGCCGCTATATCGTCGCCCTGCTCTATCTCGCGGCGATCGGTTCCGTCGTCGGCTTCACCGCTTATCTGTCGCTCGTGGCCCGGATCGGCTCCTCCAAAGCGGCCTACGCGACGGTGCTCTTCCCCATCGTCGCCCTGGCGCTCTCGACGATGTTCGAAGGCTACCGGTGGCATTGGACAGGATTCGTCGGCCTTGCCGTGACCCTGGCGGCAAACCTCGTGATCTTCTGGGACGGCTTCTCGACGGTGAAGCGGCCGGTCGATATGCACGGACCGATCCTGACGGACGACTCCTCAGCCGAGGTCGCAGTTTCGTCACGCTGACCGCGCTATGGTGAGTTGCAACTCAGTCTCGCGGGCGACCTCACCTGCCGCGATGCGTCATCGAATTTCGGAGCGTCCCCATCGTGCATTCCGTTTTCCGTCGCCTGTCCCTCTGCCTCCTCCTCACCGCCGGATCCGTTCCGGCCTTCGCCCAGCAAGCGCCCGACGATCGTCCCCGCCGCGACCGGGCCGATCGCGACAACCAGCAGCGGCCTGAGCGCCCGCGACCTCCTGCACCCGACGCCGTCACCCACCAGACCGTAGAACTGCCCGGCCGCAGCCTGCACTTCACCGCGACGGCCGGCTTCGTCCGGATCCAGGCCGACGATGGCGCACCGGAAGCCGACATCGGCATGACGGCATACACGCTAGACGGTGCCGATCCGGCGACGCGGCCGGTGACCTTCGTGCTGAACGGCGGCCCGGGCAACGCATCGGCTTGGCTGCAGATGGGCGCGGTCGGGCCTTGGCGGATCGCGATGGTGCCCGGCGCCTCGTCCGCCGCGGTGCCGCTTCCCAATGCCGACACCTGGCTCGACTTCACCGACCTCGTTTTCGTCGACCCGGTCGGCACCGGCTACAGCAGCTTCGTGCCGCCGGCCGGAGAGGAGGTGAAGAAGCGGCTGTGGTCGGTCAACGGCGACATCGACTCCTTGAGCCAGGCGATCCGCCGCTGGCTCGACAAGTCTGGACGCATCACGTCGACCAAGTACCTGCTGGGCGAGAGCTACGGTGGCTTTCGCGCACCGCGGCTGGCCCGGCGCTTGGCCGAGCATGACGGCGTCGGGCTGCGCGGCCTCGTGATGTTGTCGCCCGTGCTCGATTTCGGCAATCACAGTGGCGCCTTCGACCTCCTGGGATTCGCCACCCGGCTGCCCTCGATGGCGGCTGCGGTCCGGTCCGAGACCGGGCAGCCTTTTGCGCCAGCCGATCTCGCCGAAGTGGAGACTTACGCGACCGGTCCCTTCCTGACGGACATGCTGCGCGGCGCCGCCGACCCGGCCGCCGTGGATCGCGTGGTCGACCGCGTGACCGCGATCACGGCGCTCGACCCGGCACTGGTGCGCCGCCACCGCGGCCTGGTCAGCGCCTATCTGTTCGAGCACGAGCATGATCTTGCGACCGGCCGCATCGATAGTGCCTACGACACGACGGTGTCTCTGCCCGACGCCTTTCCGGAGACCCCCGAACATCCCCAGCCGGATCCGATGCTGAGTGCGCTCGGCGCCCCCATCACAGAGGCGTTGCTATCGGTCTACGACCGTTTGCGCTGGCACCCCGAGGGGCAAACCTATCAGCTCTTCGCCTCCGAGGCCTCGAAGCAGTGGGATTACGGTCGTGGCCGGGGCGACCCGGAATCGCTCGACGCCCTCCGGCTGGCGCTGGCCGGCGATCCCGCCCTGCATGTGCTGATCGCCCATGGCTTGTTCGACCTCGTGACGCCCTTCGAGGGCACGAAGCTCCTCCTGAATCAGATTCCGCCGGTCTCCGGCGGTGATCGGGTCAAGCTCGTGACTTTCCCGGGCGGCCATATGTTCTACAGCCGCGACGCGTCTCGCGCGGCATTCCGCGCCGAAGCCGAGAAGCTCATCGGCGGCACAGGGCCGCTCTAACGGCGTCCTTTTCCCGTGATCCGGTAGAAGGCAATCGGCGAGGCCGGTTGCGCGAAGGCGAGTGGAGGAGACCAACACCCACCCTTGGCCGATGGCGACATCGCTCGTACGGTCAGGCGCTGCCCGAACGGCGCGAGATGCGGCCGACGAAGTCCTGCGTGCGCTTCACCGCCGGCCGCTCGAAGATCACCTCGGGAGAGGCGATCTCCTGGATGCGTCCGTCGGCCATGAAGGCCACGCGATGCGACACGTCGCGCACGAAACTCATCTCGTGCGACACGATCAGCATGGTGATCTTGTCGGAGGCGAGTTCCCGGATCGTGTCCAGCACCTCGCCGACGCGCTCGGGATCGAGCGCCGACGTGACCTCGTCGAGGAGCAGGATCTCGGGGCGAAGGCAGAGCGCGCGAGCGATGGCGACACGCTGCTGCTGGCCGCCCGAGAGCTGGTCCGGATAGGCATGGAGCTTGTCGCCAAGACCGACGCGATCGAGCAGCGCGCGGGCTTCGGCGTCTACCTCGCGCCGGTCGCGCTTGCGGATGGTGACCGGCGCCACGGTGACGTTGCGCAGCACATCCATGTTGCCGAAGAGATTATACTGCTGGAACACGATGGCGAGCCGGTCGCGCGCTGCCTTCACCGAGCGGCGATCGGCATAGTCGATCGTCTGGCCATCCAGCGCGATGCTGCCGCGCTCGGGAGGCAGAAGGCCGGTGATGACGCGCAGCAGCGTGCTTTTGCCCGAGCCGGAAGGACCGATGAGGCTGACGATCTCGCCGCGCTCCACCTGAAGATCGATGCCGTCGAGAACCTGCGCGTCACCGTAGCGAGCCGCGAGTCCGCGGATGTCGAGATGCGCCAAGGCGGCTCTCCAGATGCGACCCGAGCCGGGCCAGAGGATACGAGATGACGAAATAGAGGATCAGCACCGTCCCGTAGACCAGGAAAGACGAGAAGCCCTTGGTGTTGAGGATCTTGCCGGCGTCGGTGAGCTCCAGCACGCCGATCTGAGAGGCCAGCGCCGTGTCCTTGATGAAGAGGACGAAATAGCCGAACACCGGAGGCAGGATCAGCGGCCAGGCCTGCGGCAGCGCCACGAGCCGCAGCCTCTGCCAGGGAGTGAAGTTCATCACCGCGGCGGCCTCGATCTGCGC
>JAYVMK010000215.1:0-3693 GCA_043758995.1 Lichenibacterium sp.
GGCTCGACGAATTAGTGCCGATCGAGCCGGCAGCGATGGTCGATCGTCAGGTGATCGAATGGGACAAGGACGATATCGATGTCCTGAAATTCATGAAAGTCGACGTGCTCGGCCTCGGTATGCTCGGTTGCCTGCATCGCGCCTTCGAGCTGCTGCGCGACCACAAGGAGACGCCGCTGACCCTGGCGACGATCCCGAAAGAGGATCCGTCGACCTACGACATGATCTGCAAGGCCGATACCGTCGGCGTGTTCCAGATCGAGAGCCGGGCACAGATGTCGATGCTGCCGCGCCTGAAGCCGCGGAAATTCTACGATCTCGTGATCGAGGTCGCGATCGTGCGGCCGGGGCCGATCCAGGGCGACATGGTCCATCCCTATCTGCGACGCCGCAACGGCTCGGAGCCGGTCGAGTATCTCACGAAGGAACTCGAAGGCGTGCTCGGCAAGACCCTCGGCGTGCCGCTGTTCCAGGAACAGGCGATGCAGGTGGCGATCACATGCGCCGGCTTCACTCCCGGCGAGGCCGACAAGCTGCGCTGCGCCATGGCGACCTTCAAGCATACCGGCACCATCGGCACGTTTCGCGACAAGCTGGTCGAGGGCATGGTGGCGCGCGATTACCCGCGAGACTTCGCCGAACGCATCTTCAAGCAGCTCGAAGGCTTCGGCAGTTACGGCTTTCCTGAATCCCACGCCGCCAGTTTCGCCCTGCTGGTCTATGCGTCGTGCTGGCTTAAGCGCCACCATCCGGAGGTGTTCTGTTGTGCCATCCTGAACGCCCAGCCGATGGGGTTCTATCAGCCGCCGCAGCTGGTGCGCGATGCTCGCGCCCATGGTGTCGTGGTGCGGCCGATCGACGTCAATCACAGCCGCTGGGATTCGACGCTCGAAGCGCTGCCGGACGGCAAGCTGGCTGTGCGGTTGGGCTTGAGGCTCGCCAAGGGGTTGGCAAACAAGGATGGCGCGGCGCTGGTGGCGGCGCGCGGCGAGACCCCTTTCGCCTCGGTCGAGGATCTCTGGACACGGGCGAGCATTCCTGTCGCTGCGCTCGAACGTCTGGCCGATGCCGACGCCTTCCTGCCGGGCCTCGGGGTCGATCGGCGCCGGGCGCTGTGGGCGGTGCGCGGGTTACGGAACGAGGCGCTGCCCCTGTTCGCCGCCGCGGCTGCCCGCGAGCTGAACGAGCCCGACGTCCAACTCGCCGCCATGACCGAGGGCGGTCAGGTGATGGCGGATTACGCGCATGTCGGCCTCACCCTGCGCAGACACCCGCTGACGTTCCTGCGCCGCGATCTGGCGGAACGGGGTGTGGTGCCGACCTCGGCGCTGCAGAATTTGCGGGATGGCCGGCGCGTGACGCTCGCCGGTCTGGTCCTCGTGCGGCAGCGCCCCGGCTCGGCCAAGGGCGTGGTCTTCATCACCATCGAGGACGAGAGCGGCCACGCCAATCTGGTGGTCTGGCCGGACCTGTTTCAGCGCCAGCAGCGGATGGTCCTCTCGGCCCGGCTGCTGTCCTGCCGCGGCCGCGTCCAGCGCGAGGGCGAGGTCATCCACGTCGTCGCCGAACAGCTCGAAGACCTCACCCCCTGGGTCGGTCGCATCGGCCGCGCCGTCGAGGAGACGGATCCGCGGGCGTTCAAGGCGCGGGATTTCAGGTAGGCGGGTTTCTGCCCGGAGCGGAAATTCCGCCATCATCGCTCGCGACCGTCATCGACGCGAACACGCCGTCCTTGCGGATGAGCGCGTGGAACAGTGCCGCGGCCAGATGGCCGAGCACGAGGGCGAAGAACAGGAAGGCCAGATAGTGGTGGGCGCCCCAGAGCAGGCTGTGCAACTCCCGGCTCGGCGGGGCGATCGGCGGCAGGCGCACGCTCCCGAACACCACCACCGGATAGCGGGCTGCCGACAGCATTGCCCAGCCCAGCAGCGGCATGACGATCATCAGCGCGTAGAGCAGATAATGGGAGAGCGTCGCCGCCAGCTTCATCGGCTCCGGCAGATCGGCCGGCAGCGGCGGTGTGCCGGACCGCCAACGCTCGACGAGGCGGACGACCACCAGAGCCAGGACGGTAATGCCCAAACTCTTGTGAATGGCGACCAGGGCGAGATAGTCCGGTCCCAGGGTCGAGACCATGGCGACGTCGATGAACAGCATGGCGAGGATGCAGATCGCCATGAGCCAGTGCAGGACGCGCTGCAACAGCGTGAACGGCCGCGGATGATCGGTCATGGCGCAGCTCCCGCGGCATTACCGGGATAGGATCGCGCTTCCGCCGCGCGCAGATCGTAGGATCGGCGATAGGCCGAAGAGCGGGCAGCCGGGAAGGGGTCGTCGGAGACGGCGATGCCGGCGGGCAGCACGGTGGGATCGTAGTTGATGTCACGGCACGGGCCGTCCGGCTCGGGCTCGACGGCTTTGACGATCAGGGTGCCGACATCCACGGTCCGCCGCGTCTCCGGCCAGGGCTTGCTGGGATCGGCCGTCGGATCACCGGGGGCAGCGACGGCGACCTGCATCTCCCAGCGTAGCGGGCTATGCGCCAGCCGTTGGCCGATCTCCTGCTCCAGGAAATCCGGCCCGAGCTGCTTCAACGCGTCCGCCGAGACGATCGTCGGCGCCGCGGCCGGCACGAACGACCAGCGCACAACGGCCTGCGCCCCACCTCCATTGGTGAACACGAAGCTGTTGAGACTGTTGTAGCGCTCCTCGGCGTAGCTCCCCGTCCAGGGGGCGCTCTTCGCCCAGGCGCCAAAAGCCGGGAGTTCCGGATGGGCCGCGACGAACGCGCCCATTGCGCCCGGATCCTTGCTCTTCGAGGCGACGAGGAGGTCGTAGAACGCCGCGGGCGTGGCGACCGGGAAGAACGGTGCATCGATCATGGCCGTGCGCCATTCCTCGCCATCGGGCGCCGTGATCGCCAGGCTGAGGCCGCGGACGCGGACGCCGCCATCGGGCGCGCTCAGGTCTGCCGAGGCCAGGTTGAAGCGGCCGATCACCGGATACTCGCCGCGCGCCAGCATCGCCGCGGTCGACAAGCTCGCGCCCGCGCCGTTGGCGGCGAAGACGCCGGTGAAGCAGACGCCTTTGACGTGGTTGCGCCGTCGCCCGAGGGCCGGGCCACCCGGCGGCGCCAGGGCCGTCACGATCTTGTCCGGGGTCGTCCTTGCCGGCCCGAGCCAGCCGCCGGTGTACAGAAACGCCCCCGCCACGGCCGCGATCAGGATCAACGATGTGGCGGTCGATCCGCTCGAGTGCTTGCCCGATGAACTCATGCGACCCTCGAAGCTGCTCTCATCCGGCAGGCCGCGGCAGATCGGCGGCTTGCACATCAGGCAGTTAAGGCGCGCGCGGGCGGTGCCGTCAAGCGCTGCAATGCAACCGGGCCAGGAATATCGGCGCATATCCTCGCGCGATCTTGCGAGCAGGACACAGACGCCCAGCGAATGAATCATCGGTCCGAGGCGGTGTTCGTTCTATCCTGAGCCGACCTGGTGGCGCGCCAGCGTCACATGACCTTAGCCACACGCATGCTGTCGAGTGGTCGTAGGTCTGGGGGCTCGGCTTGGGTTTCCACCGCGATGCCTCCGGTGGAAAGCAGTCACGCAGCTAACACGCTGGGTTGCCGCTTTTCTGAAGAGCATATAAAGACGAACACATTGCTAACTCTGCGGGGGAAGGGTGGTGCCGAAT
>JAYVMK010000216.1:0-3176 GCA_043758995.1 Lichenibacterium sp.
CGGAGCCGCGTGATCTCGTCGAGCGCCGCAAAGGGCTCGTCCATGAGCAGCAGGTCCGGTCGGACCACGAGGGCACGGGCGATCGAGACCCGCATCCTCATCCCGCCCGACAGTTCCGCCGGGCGATGGCCCGAGAAGCGCGACAGGCCGACCCGGGCCAAGGCCTCCTCCACGCGTGGAGCGGCGTCGCGGCGCGTAACGCCGCGCAGTCGCAGAGGCAAGTAGACGTTGTCGGCGGCGCTGGCCCAGGGCATCAGCGTCGCGTCCTGGAACACGAAGCCGACCTCGGGCTGCGGTCCAGCCCATTCGACGTGGCCGGCACTCGGGCGATCGAGCCCGGCGAGAAGCCGGAGCACCGTCGACTTGCCGCAGCCGGAAGGGCCGATCAACGACAGGAACTCGCCCCGGATGACATCGAGGTCGAACCCGTCGAGCGCCACGGTGCCGTTGGGAAATAGCTTGCCGACACCGCTGAGGGCGACGAGCGGCAGAGCGGAATGGTCAGACGTGGCCCTGCACCTCGCCCATCATGAGCACCGGTTGCTGATTGGAGAAATTGACTACGTCGGCCATGACGGGGCCGGATTCCGCGGCGAGCGCGGCCTTGATGCCGTCGACGCTGCCGAAGTCCAAGGTCGCCATGACGTTGAAGGGCGTGCGGTCGCCTGAGCCCTCGAAGCGCACCACCCGCCAGCCTGTCATGCCGTGAGCGCCAAAACGCTCCAGCACCATGGGCATGTGTTTCGCGAGGTAATAATCCATGTCGAATGTCGCCGCGGCGACATTCGGGTAGAGAACGGTGACGTTGGCGGCCATGTCGTGTTTCCCTGCCGGTTTCGAGACGTCCCTGCGAACGTCCTCGGTGGCACGATTGTAACGCGCCAATCCAGGGCGTCGAGGCTCACCTTTTCCCGGCAGCGCAGCACCTCGAGCCGGCGCGAGGCTCGGCGTTGACAGTGGTGGCTGCGCACTCTAAACGCGAGAGCTGGTAGGAGAGCGGCTCAGCCGTCTTTTGCTGCACGTCGGGTTTCGGCCCCGTGCTGCTCCTGCCGATAATCAGCGGGTCACCCTGCACAAGAAGACGGCCGTCCTTCACGGGCAGAGCCGATCGCGACGAGGTTTATCGAGATGTTCGCAGTCATCAAGACCGGCGGGAAGCAGTACAAGGTCGCCGCCAACGACGAGATCGTGGTTATGACGCTGGTCGGAGAGGCCGGCGCCGAGATCACCTTCGATCAGGTGCTCAGCTACAGCGATGGCACCGCCCTGCAGATCGGCGCTCCGCTGGTCGAAGGCGCCACCGTAGCGGCCGAGATCGTCGCGCAGACGCGCGGGCCGAAGGCGATTTCGTTCAAGAAGCGTCGTCGTCAGAATTCGAAGCGCAAGCGCGGTCATCGTCAGGACCTCACCGTCGTGCGGATCACCGATATCCTTCTCGCTGGCCAGGAACGTCGCCCTCGCGCCGCCGTCTCCCAGCCCGTCGCCGAAACCGCTTCGGCCTAACGCCGGACCGGTTCTAACCCTTCAACGGCCGGCCCGCCGGGCCGGAGATTTCGAATCTCCGCGGCGGCCTACGGCCTCAACCCAGTTCAGGAGCATTTCCCATGGCCCATAAGAAAGCAGGCGGTTCGTCCCGCAACGGCCGCGACTCCGACGGTCGCCGCCTCGGCGTCAAGAAATTCGGCAGCGAAGTCGTCCGCAGCGGCAACATCATCGTCCGCCAGCGCGGCACCAAGTGGCATCCAGGCGCTAACGTCGGCATGGGTAAGGACCATACGATTTTTGCCACCTGTGATGGCGTCGTCGAGTTCCAGAAAAAAGGCAACGGCCGCACCTATATCGCGGTCGTCCAAAATGTCGTAGCCGCGCTGGCCGCGGAATAGGTGGGGCTCACGAGGGACCCCACCGGTGCTCACACCCCGGTGGTTTGGTCCCTCAGGAACGGAGTTTCGTTCCACCCGGACTGACATCTGAAGCCGAAGACGGCAGGGGGACGTGGGCATCCACGTCCCCCTTCGTCGTTTTTCCAGGGTGTGGCCTCGGCCTCATCCGGCTTTGGAGGTTCGGCATGTTTCCCGAAATCAGCCGCGACGACGTCTTCCGGCTCGAGACCCGCCGCTTGTGGCTGCGCTGGCCGCAGGTCGCCGACATTCGCGCTCTTGCAGCCGGGGCCGGCACCCGTCCGCCGACGCCGGAGGCGGCCTCCGGGGATCCCTATCGCAACCCCGCCGTGCTCGAGGCGTGGCGCGAGGCCAACGCCGCGGGCGGCGCTTTGCATCTCCTGCTGACGGGGCGGGATGCCGACCGTCGTGTCCTCGGGGCCGTCGACCTCGAACCCGTTCGGGGCTTGGCCGGAACCTGCGGCCTGCGGTTGCGCGTCTGGCTCGATGCCGAGGTCAGGGGACAGGGCCTCGGTACCGAGACGGTCCAGGCCATGGTGGATGCCGCCTTCATGCTGACCGATACGCCCTTGATCGCAGCTTCGGCGCGCGTGCTCGATCCCGGATTCCGTCGCGTGCTGGAGAAGAGCGGCTTCGGCTATTGCGGCACCGGGCTCGACCCCACCGGCGACAGTTGCGCCCTGACGGCCTCCGACCGGTTTCGGCTCGACCACAAGGCCTGGGCCAGCCTCAAGAGTTGGCGCGTGCCGGGTCTGGTGCATGCGCGGCCGCGGCCATGCGAGGCGACGGTCGTCCAATAGGACGGCTGCGTTGCTCGGCAGCGCACCCCGTTCAGCCCTTCCACCACGCCAAATTTGGTGGTGGGGCTGAGCCGGGCGCAACAGGAGCCAGCGGCCCTACCGCGTCAGGACGGGACGATGACCTCGTCTCCGACCGCGATGCGGCCCAAACCGCGCGGGATGAGATTCTGGCCGAAGATGATCCGGCCGCCCGCCTTGCGCCGGAAGCTCGCCAGCATGCGAAGCGGTTCGTTGTCGGACGACTTCTCCCCCGTGTCCTGGTCGACGGTGGTCACGGCACAGCGGGCGCAATCCTTGGCACCGAGGAAGGACACATCACCGACCCGCAGATCGGCCCAGCTGTCCTCGGCCCAGGGCTCCGCTCCCGCCACCACGACATTGGTGCGGAAGCGATCCATCGTCACCGGCAGCGCAAGGCGGGTGTTGAGGTCGGTCAGCGAGGCCGCACTGGTGACCAGCAGCGGGAAGCCGTCGG
>JAYVMK010000217.1:0-14278 GCA_043758995.1 Lichenibacterium sp.
GTTGGCGGTGCGGCCGACGTTGAAGCTGGTGATGCCGAGTTCGTCCAGGGTCTTGAGTTCGTTGCTCTGCGAGATGCCGTCCTGGTTGAGGTCTTGCCACACGCGCAGGTTGGCCCAGTTGGTGTCCTGGTTGTTGACGAGGCCATCGCGGTTGCTGTCTTCCTGCCCAAGGGCGGCAAAGCCATCCGCCGTTCGCCCTGAGCCTGTCGAAGCCTGTCCTGAACCTGTCGAAGCGGGGTTGGTTGTTCCCGGCACATAGGCCGGGGTGGCGTCGCCGAAGAGTTCTGCTCCGTTGTCGATCTTGCCGTTGCCATTGCGATCCATTACCAGCAGGCCGTCGTTGGGGGCGATCCAGCCGGTGCTGGTTTTGATGCCGGAGGCGTTGAGGTCGAAGAACAGCGGCGGGGTACTGGTGGGGACGGTTTCGATGCCGTTGCCGTTGAGGTCGAGGGTGAGCGGGTCATACAGGGTGGGGATGTCTTGTGCCTTGTCGAAGTTGTCGTCTTTTTTCTTGCGCTCGTTGAGGGTGATGCCGAGGTCGCCGTTGTTGAAGTTCTTGACGGTGATGTCGCCGTTGATGATGAGGGTGTTACCCGGCCCGCCCCAGACGTAGGTGTATTGTTTGTCGTCGCTTGTGTAGGTGCCAGCTTGGGTGGCTTGCTTGATGTCGCCTTCGGTGTCGCCAGTGATGCCTCCGCTCAAACCTGTGCCGTCGTACTGGATGCTGCCTTGGCCGTCGCCGCCGAATCCATCTCCGCTGTAGTCGATGATGGTGTCGGAACCGTCGCCACTCTTGTAGATGTAGGTGTCGCTGCCGGCACCGCCTTTGAGGGTGTCGTCGCCGCCATTTCCCATAAAAACGTCAGCACCCCCCATGCCTATCATGACATCGTTGCCGCTGCCTCCGCCGAAACCGTCCACTCCGTCATCGCCGATGAAAAGGTTGTCTTGATCGGCACGGGGTTTGCCATCGCGGGAGAATGTTCCGCCGTCCTTTGGGTTGACCCAGATGTTCAGGGGGGAGATGGTTTTACCTGAGGCGTATTTGTCGATCAGGAAGTCGGCGGCGGGTTGAAGGGATGCTTTTAAATTGTCTGCTGAGACGCCAGCAAATCCAGCCTTATTAAGCCACCGACCTGCTTGAGCCAAGCCGCTCGAATATGCCGTATCGTGACTGTACATTTCATCCGATGCATTATGCTGGGTGTACATCCGATAAATAGCATTCGCCTCTTCGAGCGTCATATCCTTCCCTTGTCCATATAGTCCAAACAAAGCCGCTTCCGCATAACGGCGCGCTTCGCTCTGTCCGGACACATGGACGTAGCGAAGGGTATACCAAGTTTCGGCACGTGCGTCCAAAGGGTCTGCCTTGTTGATCGCTGCAATCGTCTGGCCACCATATAGGCCGAGCCCTGGTTCGCCGCCTTCGCGCGCGCCATGCAGGCGGCCTATGCGGAGCGGCTCCAAGGCCTCGGCGAGGCCGAGCCGCGCGGCGCCGACAGTTGCACGACGCATCTCACCGTCTGCGACGCGGACGGCACCATGGTGGCGATGACGACGACCCTGCTGTCGTCCATGGGGAGCCGCGTCGTGCTGCCGGGCAGCGGCGTGCTGATGAACAACGGCGTGATGTGGTTCGACCCGGCGCCGGATCGTCCGAACTCGGTGGCGCCCGGCAAGCGGCCGCTGACCAACATGTGCCCGGTCATCCTGCGCGACGGCGACGCCCCCACCCTGGCGCTCGGCGCCTCGGGCGGCCGCCGCATCCTGGCCGCGGTAGCGCAGAGCCTGCTCTTCGTCGCAGGCTTCGGCATGGACCTCGAGACCGCGGCCCACCACCCGCGCATCGACGTCTCCGGCCCCGAGGGCGTCACCGCCGACCGCCGCCTCGGCCCCGCCGTGCTGGACGCCCTGCGGGCCGACGGCCCGGTCGAGGTGGTGGAGCATGCCGTGCTGCCGGTGAACTTCGCCTGTCCCAACATGATCCTGCAGCGCGACGGCGCGCGGGTCGGCATCACGGATGCGATGTCGCCCTGGTCGGCGGCGCTCGCGCAGGGGTAAGCGGCGGGCGACGATGCCTCGGGCTGCCGAAGAAGGGTGACCAATATGGACGGCGGCTCCCCGCGGACCGTCGGCACGCTGAGGTCCCCGCCTGTCAGGGGCGACGCGGGCGGGAAATGAGATTAAGGCGCGCGCGTTGCCTCACTGATGTCGAAGCGCTCTTTCCGGTGCGAGAACGGAAGACATGCTCGACCGTTTTGTCCTGCAAACCATGGGTTTGTCCCTGCAACGGCCTGCCCTCAAGGTCGTGGATGGACTGACGGACCTCGACGGCGATCACGCCCACCTCGGCCTCGCGAAAGCCGAGCGGCTCGACATGCGGGCTGACGATGGCCCACTGGCGAGTCCAATAGGCTCGGACCGCCTCGCGACCCTGGACGTAGCCGCCGTCCATGCCGTTCGCCCACGCGACGTTCTCGGCCAGTTCGGCCAGCACGCCGTCGATGTCCCGCGCGTTGAAGCCCTCGTAGAGGCGCTTCAGGAGTTCCACGTTTCCATTCATCGCACCCGTTCCTCGTCTCTGAAAGGTCGGCGTCGCGGACGGGCGACAACGGACCTGCCTTTCAGACGCCACGGCACTTACAGATGTACGTATGGATTGGAACCATCACCGACATAAGGGGTGGAGCATGATGGATCTGAAGGTGCTGGCGACCCAGGCCACCTGATCAGCCTCGCGTCGCGCGGGTTCACCCGCTTGAGCGAGGCCCGCCTGAAGCCGATGGGCTTCGGTGTCGGCCACGTGCCGGTGCTGGTCGCTCTGCAGAACGGCGAGGCGAGCACTCAGCGCGATCTCGCCCGCTTCGCCCGAATCGAGCAGCCCCCGATGGCGCAGATGCTCGCCCGGATGGAGCGCGACGGTTTGATCCGGCGTACGCCCGACCCGGCCGACGGACGCAGCAACCGCATCACCCTGACCGAAGTGGCCCGCGAGCGCCTGCCCGAGGCCATCGCGGTTCTGCTGCAGGGCAATCGCGAGGTGCTGGACGGCTTCACGGATGCAGAGGCCGCGCAACTCGGCGCCCTGTTGACGCGAGTGATCGCTAACCTCGATCACGTGCAAAGCGCCACAGCCTAATCGGGGCCTTGTGATGGAAGCCGATGCTGCCCGACCGCCATCCTGTCGCGATGGTCGGATGGATGTCGTCGGCGTTGGATTTGTCCTGTCCCGAGCGACTCGGCTTTGGGCGAGGCGTGCGTTCGACGCCAGTGAGATGTCCTCGTTGGCCGCCGATCCTGCATTGAGCAGCCTCACGCACCCGCCTTTCCCCTCGCCCGCCACCCCCGGCCTGAACTTGCCGGTCAGCCCGCCCGTTCCACCCCGCACCATTCCGCCATCGTCAACGCCAGCACCCGCGTGGTGGCGTGGACGGAGGCGAGGCCGACGCTCTCGTCGATGCCGTGGATGAGATCGGCTTCCGGGCCGTAGCAGGTCGCCTGGGCGCCGCCATAGAGCGTATAGAAGCGGGCGTCGGTGAGGGCCGGCACGGCCCAGTGCCGGACATCCTCGCCGACAATGCCGCGATGGGCGTCGCTCACCAGGCGGGCGATGGGCTGGTCGGCCGGGAAGGTGCAGCCATCCGCCATGAAGCCCTTGAACTCCACGGCGAGCCGGGCGCCGCGCAGCTTGGGATCGGCCTCCGCTTCCGCGACGAGGCGGGTGATCTCCGCCGCGACGTCGCGGCAGGACACGCCGGGCATCACCCCGACCCGGAGGCCGATGCGGGTGCGAGTCGGGACCGAGCTGTTCCATTCGCCGCCCTCGATGGTGCCGAGATTGACGTTGATCGGGTGGTTGTCGGCCGCGAAGGCGGGATGGCGGTGCTCGGCCCGGTTGGCGCGTTCCTCGTAGGCGCGGAACCGCTCCACCACCGCATAGGCGGCGTCGATGGCGTTCACCCCCGCCTTCATGTCGCGAACGTGGGTGGGGCGGCCCGTCACCGTCACCCAGGCCCAGACGACGCCGACCTCCGCGGTATAGAGCGCCTGGTAGCCGGGGCCGGGCTCCGGGATCACGCAGGCGTCGACCCGCGGCAGCGCTTGCATCACCGCCAGGGCGCCGTTGCCGGTGCATTCCTCCTCGATCACGGCGGCGAATTGCACCGGAGCGGCCGGCTGCAACCCCGCCAGCCGCAGCGCCCGCCAAGCGGTGACGATCGACGCGATGCCGGCCTTCATGTCGCCCGCACCGCGCCCGTACATCCGCCCGTCGCGGATCTGCGGGTCGAAGGGCGGGGTGGTCCAGAGGTCGGCGGCGCCGGGCGGCACAACGTCGATATGGCCCTGCAGCATCAGGCTGCGGCCGCGCGCCTCGCGGGGCTGGTGCAGCGCCGCGACATTGTCGCGACCCGCATAGGAAATCAGCGGCGGCGAGAAGCCCGGATGGTCCTTCAGAGCCTCGACGTCGACCGGGATGCGGCGCGGCACAAGGCCGGCCTCGGCATAGACGGCCTCCATGTCGTCGAGGCAGGAGACCTCGGCGCCCAGCACGCTCGGGTGGCGCACGAGGCGGGCCGTCAGCGCCACGGTGTCGGCCTCGAGCGCCGTCACGGCCTCGAGGATCGCGCGCCGCGCGCCCGGATCGAGGGGCTGGAGATCCGCCATGCTCAGGCGCTCCGGTCGACGTTCCAGAAGATCGGCATGCCGGTCAGCACGCCCTTCAGCGACCCCGCATAGACGGTTGGCTGAAGGTACTTGCCAAGCGGCAGGTAGGGCACGTCGCTGAAGGCCTGGGCCTGGATCTCCGTGCCGATCGCCTTCTGGGCGGCAGCGTCCGGCGCCTGGAACCACGCGTCGCGCAACTCTTCGAGCTTCGGCGCCGTGGCCCAGCCGAACCAGCCCGAGGCGCCGTTGCCGCGCAGGCCGAGATGGGTGGCGGGCGTGTTCTCGTCGAGCCCGGTGAAATTGGTGAAGAACACGCTCCAGCCACCCTCGGCCGGCGGCTTGCGCGAGGCGCGGCGCTGCACCACCGAGCCCCAGTCGGTCGCCACGACATCGACGTTGAGGCCGCAGCGCTTCAGCATGTCGGCGCCGACGAGCGCCATGGCGTTCAGCGTCGGGTAGTCGGTGGGCACCAGCACGACCACGGATTCGCCCTTGTAGCCCGCCGCCTGGATGTCGGCCTTGACCTTGGCGACGTCGCGCGGCCCGGTCAGCGCCGTCATGCCGGCATCGCTGGCGAGCGGCGAGGTCGGCGGGAAGAAGCCGGCCGGCGTCTGCCACCAGGTGGGGTCGGTGCCCGCCACGGCGGTCATATATTCCTTTTGGTCCACCGCGCCGAGCAGGGCTCGGCGGATCGCCGGATTGTCGAAGGGCGCGAAGAGCTGGTTCATGCGCAGCATCGACATGTAGCCCGACGGATCGAGATTGCCGACCTTCAGCTTGTCGTCCGCCTGCATCACGGGCAGCAGGTCGAAGCTCGGCTGCTCCCACCAGTCGGCCTCGCCGGCCTGCAGCGCCGCCAGGGCGGTGGCGGCGTCGGGAATCGTGGTCCATTCGATACGGTCGAAATTGGCGATCTTCGGCCCCGCCGTCAGCGACACGGTACCGTCGGGCCGCGGCACGTAGCCGTCGAAGCGGGCATAGACCGCCTTGGCGCCGGGAACGCGTTCGGCGCTGAGGAAGCGGAAGGGCCCGCTCCCTACCATTTCGGTCACCTGGGTGAAGGGGTCTGTCTTGGCGAGGCGCTCCGGCATGATCGGGCACATGCTGACCCCCACCTTCCCGAGCGCGTCGGGCAGCAGCGGAAAGGGCCGTTTCAGCCGGAATTTGATCGTCTTGTCGTCGGGCGCCGACAGATCATCGGTGGCGGCCATCAGGCCCCCGCCGAAAGCGTCGCGCTTGCCCCAACGGGTGATGCTGGCCGTGCAGTCGCGCGCCAGCACGGGCGAGCCGTCGTGAAACTTCAGCCCGTCGCGCAGGGTCAGCACCCACTCCTTGCCGTCGGGAGACGTGGTGAAACCCGCCACCATCTGGGGATGCGCCGCGTAGCTTTCGTCGATGCCGAACAGCGTGTCGAAGACCATCATGCCGTGGTTGCGGGTCACGTAGGCGGTGGTCCAGACGGGGTCGAGCACGGCGAGATCGGACTGCGGGATGAAGCGCAGGACCTTGCTGCCCGCCGCGCGGGCGACGTGGGGCGCCGATAGGGTGGCCGCGGCCGTAGCGACGCTCCCGGCGATGAACTGACGGCGATCCATGCTGCTGCTCCTGGTCGGCGAGGGATAGGATACGGTTACGGCCCGATCGCCGCGACGATGCGGCGGAGGAGGCCGTCGACGGCGGCGCCGTCGATCCAGCGCACTACCGCGACGAGATCGAGGCTGGGCGCGACCCAGACGAGGTTGCTGCCGGCGCCGAGCGCGAAGAGACTGTCGGCCGGGGCGCCCGGATAGCGGGCAGGCGTGCCGCCGTTGAGCCACCAGAGCAGGCCGTAATGGGAGGCGAGGCGCGACGGCGTTGCCATGCGGCCGGCCCAGCCGATGGGGAGCACCGGGCGCCCATTCCACTGGCCGCCCTGGAGAACGAGCTGGCCCATGCGGGCGTGGTCGCGGCTGCCGATGGTCATGCCGCCGCCCCAATGGCCGCCGCCCGACACGCTGCGCACCGGCACACCGTCGCAAGCGACCTCCGATCCCGTGTAGCCCTGCCAGTCCCAGTCGGCCGAACAGCCGATCGGGTCCATTACCCGCTCCCGCAGCACGTCGGGGAGCGGGCGGCCGAAACGCCGCGTCAGGCAGGCGGCGAGCAGGTTCACCCGGACGTCGTTGTATTCGAAGCGCTCGCCCGGCGCCGACAGGGTGCGGGCCTCGCCCTTGCCGGCCGTGGGTCGGTCGTCGCCGCCCACGACGCGGTTGTGGTCGGCGGAATCGGGCTTGCCCCAGAGCGTGCCGCTCCATTCGCTCGACAGCGTGAGGAGATGGCGCCAGGTGACGGCGGCGTTGTGGGCGCCCTCGAACCACGGCCCCGGCACGCTGGCGCCGACGCGGTCGTCGAGCGAGGCGATCAGGCCGTCGTCGAGCGCCAGACCGGCGAGAATCCCCAGGTAGCTCTTCGCGATCGAGAAGGTCATGTCGGGGCGCTGCGTGTCGCCCCATTCCGCCGCGACGTGGCCGTGGCGCAGCACGACGCCGTTCGGCCCGCCCCGCGGCCGCACCGGGCCGATCACGGCGGCATGTTCGGGCCGGTCGCCGATCGAGGCCGTGCCGATGTACCGCCCGTCGTCGAGATACATGGAGCGCGGCCAGGAGGTCTCGTTGGCCTGGTGGAAAGCGATCGCTCCGGTGAGGCGCCCGGCATCGAAGCCGAGCTCCTGGGGTGCGGGGTCGGCCCATTGCATCGTCATGCGGCGTCCGGAAGCGTGTCGAGGTGGCAGGCGGCCGACTGGGTCGGACCGAAGGGCCGCAGGAGCGGTTCTTCGCCCCGGCAGCGGTCGAAGACATAGGGGCAGCGCGTGTGGAAGCGGCAGCCTTTCGGCGGATCGATGGGGCTCGGCACGTCGCCGCCGAGGACGATGCGCCGACGCGGCGCCTCGGGGTCCGGCACCGGCACGGCGGAGAGCAGCGCCCGCGTGTAGGGGTGGTGCGGCTGGCCGAAGAGGCTGCGCCGGTCGGCGATCTCGACGATCTTCCCTAGATACATGACGGCCACGCGATGCGTCATGTGCTCCACCACGGCGAGGTCGTGGCTGATGAACAGCATCGCGAGGCCGAGCTCCGCCTGGAGGTCGGCCAGCAGGTTGACGATCTGCGCCTTCACCGAGACGTCGAGGGCCGAGACGGCCTCGTCGCAGACGATGAGGTCGGCGCCCGGCGCCAGTGCCCGCGCGATGCCGATCCGCTGGCGCTGGCCGCCGGAGAATTCGTGCGGGCGCCGCATCATGGCGTCGCGCGGCAGCCGCACGAGATCCATGAGATGGGCCACGCGGTCGTCGATCTCGGCGGCGGACGCCGCGAGGCCGAAGTTGCGGATCGGCTCCGCCACGATATCGCGCACCCGCATGCGCGGGTTGAGGCTCGCATAGGGATCCTGGAACACGGCCTGCACGCGGCGGCGCAGCGGCTTCAGGCTACGGCCCGACAGGACATCGATGCGCTCGCCCGCGAGATAGACCTCGCCCTCGGTCGGGTCGGCGAGGCGCAGGATGAGGCGGCCGAGGGTCGACTTGCCGCAGCCGCTCTCCCCCACCACCGAGAGCGTCTCGCCCTTCTCCATCGCGAAGGTGACGCCGTCGACCGCGTGGACCACGCCGCGCGACTGGCCGAACAGCCCGCCCTTCAGCGGAAAATGCTTCTTCAGGACGTTGACGGAGAGCAGCGGAAGGGGCGCGCTCACGCGGCCAACTCCGGCGCGACGGCGGCGGCCTGCCCGGCATAGTGGCAGGCGGCGGCATGGCCGGCGCGCTTCTCCACGCAAGCCGGGGCCACGGTGCGGCACAGGTCCGTCACCATGGGACATCGGCTCGCGAAGGCGCAGCCCTGGATCGGCTTCCGCAGCGACGGCACCTGGCCGGGGATCTCGGCGAGGCGTCCGGGCGCGCCCGCTTCCAGGGAGGAGCCGAGCCGCGGCACGGCGCCGAGCAACCCGCGCGTATAGGGGTGCAGCGGCCGGGCGAAGAGGTCGCGCACCGGCGCCTCCTCGACCTTGCGGCCCGCATACATGACGATCACGCGCTCGGCCATCTCGGCGACGACGCCGAGATCGTGGGTGATGAGGATGATGGCGGAGCCGAGCCGGCGCTTCAGGTCCCGCATCAGGTCGAGGATCTGCGCCTGCACGGTGACGTCGAGCGCCGTGGTGGGCTCGTCGGCGATGAAAAGCTTCGGGTCGCAGGTCAGCGCCATGGCGATGACGACGCGCTGGCGCATGCCGCCCGAGAGCTGATGCGGATATTCGCGCACGCGCCGCCCCGGCGCCGGGATGCCGACGAGCTCCAGCATGGCAACGGCGCGGGCCTCGGCGGCGCGGGCCGAGAGGCCCCGGTGCAGCCGCAGCGACTCGCCGATCTGCTGCCCGACGGTGAGCACCGGGTTCAGCGCCGTCATGGGCTCCTGGAAGATCATGCCGATGTCGTTGCCGCGCAGCTTGCTCATCTCGCGTTCGGGCAGCGCCAGCAGGTCGCGACCGTCGAAGCGGATGGCGCCCGCCATGCGGCCGGGCGGCTGCGGGACGAGACGCAGGATCGACAGCGACGTCACCGACTTGCCGCAGCCGCTTTCCCCTACGATCGCCACGGTCTCGCCGGCCTCGACCGAGAAGGACAGGCCCTCGACGGCCCGCACGGTGCCGTCTGCACTGGCGAAATGCGTCTGCAGGCGATCGACCTCGAGCAGCGCCATCGTCAGAGCCTCCCGGCCGCGCGCGGGTCGAGCGCGTCGCGCAGCCCGTCGCCGAGCAGTTGCACCGCCAGGACGGTGACCGACAGGAAGGCGGCGGGGATGAAGACCAGATAGGGCTTTACCTGCCACAGCGCCCGGCCCTCGGCCATGATGTTGCCCCAGGAGGGGATGGTGGGCGGCGTGCCGGCGCCGATGAAGGACAGGATGGCCTCCGTGATCATCGCCGAGGCGCAGACGTAGGTAGCCTGCACCGACAGGGGTGCCAGGATGTTGGGCAGCACATGCCGCCCGATGAGCAGCGGCAGCGGCGTGCCGCAGGTGACGGCGGCCTCGACATAGGGCTGGTCGCGCAGGCCGAGCACGAGGCCGCGCACGAGCCGCGCCACGCGCGGCGTCTCGGCGATCGTGATGGCGACGATCACCACGAGCGCCGAGCCCCGCGTCAGGGCGGTCAGCGCCACGGCGAGCAGGATCGAGGGGATCGACATCAACCCGTCCATCACCCGCATGATCACGGGATCGAGCCAGCGGACGAAGCCCGATACGGTGCCGATCAGCACGCCGAAGACCGCCGACAGCGCCGCCACGGCGAAGCCGACGAGCAGCGACACGCGGGCGCCGTAGAGGGTGCGCGAATAGACGTCGCGACCCAGCATGTCAGTCCCGAAGAAGGCCTCGGCCGAGGGCGGCCGTAGGCGGCGCACCGGCGCGAGTTGCGTCGGGTCGACGGTGCCGAGCCAGGGCGCCAGGACGGCGATGCCCAGCATGGCGAGGAGCAGCGCACCTCCGACGATCACCAGCGGATGGCGGTGCAGCGCGCCCGCGACGCGGCCCCGGCGGCGGGCCGGCGGCAGCACGTCCGGCAGGACCTCGGCCGCCACGATGCCGGGCGGCAGGTCCCGGATCGTCACGGCGCTCACAGGCGGATCCTCGGGTCGAAGACGGTGTAGAGCAGGTCGACGCCGAGGTTGATCAGCACGTAAAGGCCCGAGAAGAGCAGCACCACGCCCTGGATGATGGGGTAATCGCGGCGCAGGATGGCGTCGGTGACGAGCCGCCCGATGCCGGGAATGGCGAAGACGCTTTCCGTCACCACGGCGCCGCTGATCAGCGCCGCGAAGCCGAAGCCGATCACGGTGACGATCGGCACGGCGGCGTTCTTCAGGGCATGGACGAAGAGCACGCGCACCTGCCCGACGCCCTTCGCGCGGGCCGTGCGGACATAGTCCTGTGCCAAGGCGTCGAGCATCGTCGAGCGCGTAATGCGGGCGATCAGCGCGATGTAGAGCAGCGCCAGGGCAATCGCCGGCAGGATGAGGTTCTTGAGAAAGGGGCCGAGCCCGGCCGACAGCGGCGTGAAGCCCTGGACCGGCACCCAGCGCAGTTGCAGCGCGAAGACATAGGCCAGGAGGTAGCCCACCACGAAGACCGGCAGCGAGAAGCCCAGCACCGAGACCGCGGTGGCGAGGCGGTCGAGGGCCGAGCCATGCTTCCAGGCCGCCAGGACGCCGAGCGGCACCGCCACCGCGACGGCGATCACCAGGGTGAGGAGGAGCAGCGACAGCGTCGGCTCGAGGCGCTGCCCGATGAGGTAGCTGACGGGCAGGTGCGTGAAGATCGAGGTGCCGAGATCACCGTGCAAGACGCGCCAGCACCAGTCACCGAACTGCACCAGGAAGGGCCGGTCGAGCCCCAGCGTGGCGCGGATGCGCGCGATGTCGGCCGGGCTCGCCTGGTCGCCGGCGATCAGCGCCGCCGGATCTCCAGGCGTGAGATAGAGCAGGCTGAACACGAACAGCGCCACCACCCCCATGACGGGCAGGGTCGTGACGACGCGGCGGATGGCGTAAGCCATCATGGTCGATCGATCCCGTCGCATCGAGTCGGTGCGGCCGGATCGGCACTCCCGCATGCCAGTGACATCGTCCGCAAACCGCCAGCCCTTTCGCAGCGCCTCGGCGGATTGCACGCAACATGTGTGCCAGTCGACGGTCACGCCGGGACGAAGACGCGGGGTGACCGTCGCTGTGCGGCGTGAAGAAACGTCGATCGAGGACATGCGATCGCACCACCCGTGTCCTGCCCGAGGTGGAGGAGCGCGCGTCAGTTGGGGCAAAGTCGGGCGGTAGCCGGACGAGATCTGGCTGCGTGTTCGCCGTCAGGCGAACCACAATGCCTACAGGGCCTACTCAGCCGTTGCAGGCGCCCTTGGGCCCGTCACCTCGAAAACGTGTCATATCCTGCTGGCGAAATGCCCTGCCAGCGTCGCGGCGGCAGCGCCGACACCTCCGGCGCGATAGGGGATGCCCAGAGCCGCGAAGGCCACTTCCGTGGCGCCCAGCGTGCCGAGGACCATCGGGGCGTTGGCGTAGCCCATATGGGCGATGCGGAAGGCCTTCCCGGTGAGGTCGCCGATGCCGGATCCCAGAATCAGGCCCAGGTTCTCGCGGGCGAAGCCGCGCAGCCGCTGCGGGTCGAAGCCGGGTGTCAGGATCGTCGTGACGGAGGGTGACCGTTCGGCGAGGTCGTGGATGTTGAACTCCATCGCGCCGCCCTCGGACCAGACGGCCACGGCCGCCTGCACGGCCCGAGCCAGCGCGGCGTGGCGCGCCCAGGCCTTCTCGATCCCTTCGGCGAAGAGCAGCCCGAGGGACGCCTGAAGACCGAAGAGCATGTGCTCGGGGGCGGTGCCGCAGAATTTGCGGTAGTTCTCCGGCAGGTCGCGCGCCGTCCAGTCCCAATAGGCGGTGCGCAGCCCCGCCGTCGCATGGGCCGCTTTGGCCTTGGCCGAGGCTGCCAAGAAGGACAGCCCGGGCGTCATCATCAGGCCCTTCTGCGAGCAGGTGACCGCCACGTCGACGGCCCAGCGATCCATCTCGAATTCCATGCAGCCGACCGAAGCGATGCCGTCGACCATGAACAGCGCCGGGTGATGGGCGGCATCGATGGCGGCGCGGATGGCCGGGATGTCGTTGACGACGCCCGAGGCCGTGTCGATCTGCACGACCAGTACGGCCTTGATGTCATGCATCCGGTCGGCCCTGAGCCGCGCCTCGACGGCGGCGGGGTCGACAGCGCGCCGCCAATCCCCCGGCAGGATCTCGACGGACAGCCCCAGCATGTCGCCCTGATCGCCCCACCCCTTGGCGAAACGCCCACTTTCCAGCACTAGCACGCGGTCGCCGCGGGATAGCGTGTTGGTTAGGGCGGCTTCCCAGGCGCCGTGGCCGTTGGCGATGTAGATGTAGGTCGATCCCTCGGTGCGGAACACCGCCTTCAGGTCCTGGAGGCACTGGGTGGTCGTCTCGAGCAGGTCGTCGTCGTAGATGTCGACGGCGGGCCGGTGCATGGCCTGCAACACGGACGCCGGCACGTTGGTGGGGCCGGGAATGGACAGGAACTCGTGTCCGCGTGCCAGCGGCGCCGCGCCGACGGACGCGGCCGCGGAAGCAACGCGGTTCGGCGCAGTGCCATCCTTGAACATCGGAGAAAAGGCTTTCGCTACGGGGTCGCCGTGGCACGGGCGCACCACAATGCCGGTATGCGGGCATCGGCCCGACCTCACAAGGGCAATGCGGGCGAGCGGCCTGCCGCGATTAAAAGGGGGAGTCGGGGCTCAGGCGCGCTGCCAAGCCGGCGGGGTCGTGGGCGGGCAGGGTTGGAGCAGGCGAAGGCCTGCTCGGGCTCGGAGAACCGGGCCTGGGCCACGCATGCGTCCTTGGTCCGCCGCAAGCCGATGTTCGTGTCGGACGGATGGAGGGTGGAATTCACGCCGCGGACGGTAACAATCGCCAGAGTGCCTTGACCTTGCCGGCCAAGTCGAAGGAACCCGGCTGTCGAACAGTACAAACCGCCAATGCGGACGATGGCTCGGCGAGTTCTGGGGGCCATCGATCAGATCGCTGTCGGCGATCTGATCCGAACTTCCCTCGACGTTCAGCAACTTAATGCCAAACCACCAAGAAATGGTGGTGCCCTGGAGAGGACTCGAACCTCCACGGTGTTACCCACTGGTACCTGAAACCAGCGCGTCTACCAATTCCGCCACCAGGGCCTTGACGCGGGTTCTAGGAGGGGAGGGGCGGGCTGTCAATGCGGGATCGACGGCTCAGGTCAAGCTTGAGCCGTTTTCCCGCTCCTGCCCGCCGGATCATGACTCTCGGGCGACGGATTCGACCAAGGTCACGACCGTGTCGATCGCGTCATCCGAGAGGCCGGCCCAGAGCGGCAGGCGGACGAGGCGGGCGCTGAGATCTTCCGTGTGGGGCAGGGGGCCCGCCTGCCGGGCGAAACGAAGGCCTGCCGGAGCATTGTGCAGCGGGACGTAATGGAACACCGCGCCGATGCCGGCCTCCTTGGTGCGACGCAGCAACTCGCCCCGTTTCTCGACCGTCGGCATCAGCACGTAATAGATGTGGGCGTTGGGCGAGCAGATCTGTGGAACCGTCGGGCGTGTCAGCAGTCCCTCGTGGTCGAGAGGCGCGAGCGCGCGGTGGTAGCGGTTCCAGGCGCGGTGGCGCGCTTCCTGGATGGAATCCACCTGCTCGCATTGCGCCAGCAGGAAGGCCGCGTTGAGCTCGCTCGGGAGGTAGGACGAGCCGACGTCCACCCAGGTGTATTTGTCGACGCGACCCTGGAGGAACTTGGTTCGGTTGGTGCCCTTCTCCCGCAGGATATGGGCCCGGTCGACGAAACGCTGATCGTTGATCAGCAGGGCTCCGCCTTCGCCGGCGATAAGGTTCTTGGTCTCGTGGAAGCTCACCGCGCCGAGATGGCCGATCGAGCCGAGCGGACGACCATCGTAATGCGCAGCGATCCCCTGCGCCGCGTCTTCGAGGACGAAGAGACGGTTGCGCTCGGCGATCGCCATGATCTCG
>JAYVMK010000218.1:0-2739 GCA_043758995.1 Lichenibacterium sp.
TTTCCACGATGCTGGAGCGTGGCACGAACGATCCAGCCGCGGCGGCGGTCTCGATGCGGGACTGTAACGAGGGATCATCGAACTCTGAAACCGCGGCACAGCGATCACAGATCGTAAAACCGACCGCAAGTTCTCCATGACCGTGTTCGTGAGGGCCGCCCTCAGCGCCTCGACATGCCACGAACGCGTTCAGCGACTCGATGCGATGAACCTTTCCGGAGGCGAGCAATTTGTCGAGCGCTCGGTAGATCGTCATCGGCGCAAATACACCCGCTGGACGTAGCTTTTCGAGCAGTTCGTAAGCCGTCAGCGGCTTGGCGGCTCCGCCGAGTTCGACCGCGATCAGCGCTCCCGTATCTCGACGTTTAGCCTTCTCGGACATCGGCATCTGCTCGAACTAAGTGGCTTGACCCATACAGCGGTGTCATCTAGGGATCAATAAGTTATGTTATAGCGTTGGGTCTAAGTCCTTAATTGGATTCGTGAGGCTCTTGCTTGCTTCAGTTCCTGGAACGCCGCGCCGCTCGCATCGCCGAACACAAGGCTCTCCGATCCGAGGTCATCGCAGCTTTGAAAGCCCGGCTCGACTTGCAAGACGGCGATCTCATCAGGGTGGCCGAGGTCGGATGTAGTGATCCGGGCTGTTCGGACATGGAGACCATCGCTCTCCTCATGCGCCCAGGTTGGCCATCGGAAGCCGTCAAGGTCGCCAAGGCGATGCTGGACCTCGCGCCTTCGGACTTGGACAATCTGGCGGCGCAGCTCGTGGAGAAGTGCACCGGCCTTTCAAGGTCGAACCGATGATTGAGAGCCGGACCGGATCGGTCCTGACCGACTTCGCCATCAGGCACTTGGTGATCGTGACCGTCGGGCTCGTCGCGCTCTGGGCCGCGGTGCTCCGGGAGGTGGCTGCCATGAGGGGCAGCATCACGCTCAGCCGCCTGACGCTCGCCTATGATCGGCACTCGGCGCCGCAGGACGCTCATCATTCGTCTCATGGCGCGGCACACGCACTACTCTCTTGCCGGGAAGGCGTCGATGAAGCCTGAGCGCAAGAGCCCCCCTGGGGTACTCTCCCCTGACCGTCGAGCAGCGCTAGAGGTGCGCGGAGCGCTGCTGCGCAGCGGACCGGTGTTCATCATCCCGCGCCAGATTCCGGGTGGAGTGGCCGCCGTCCTCGACGGCGTGTCGACAGATGGCCTGCCACGCCTGCTCTTCGAGGGGACCGTCTGCGGCCTGCGCTCGGCGCTCAAGCGGGTGTTGAGGGCAAGGGAGACCCAGCCGCGATGGCTGGCGAACTGGCTCGTCGACGACATCGTCGAAAAGGCGGACCTGATGGCTGAGCTTACAGGCTCACCCAGGCTTCGCGTCAACCTCGCGGTCACAGACGACGACCACTTCAGCGCATTCCACGTCGACGATGTGCTACTGCGGTTGGTAACGACTTACCGCGGCCCGGGCACGGAATGGATCTCGCCGCGGTTGGCGAGCATATTGCCGCCCGGCAGCGTTCCGCACGACGATGCTGTCTGCCACCTTGCGACGGGTCACGTAGCAGTGATGCGGGGCGGTCAAGGAGCAACGCCCGACAGGCCCGGTGTTCTGCACAGGTCCCCGGCGATCGCCGGAACCGGCATTATCCGGCTGTTTCTCGCCATCGATGAACTAGGACGGCACGTCCACTGACCGCTGCGAAACGTCGGCTGGCCTGGTGGTTGAGCCTTGATACCGTCCAGGTTCTCTCAGCTCCTTCTGACCTGGCGGCTATCGCCTTCCGGAAACAGTTGACGTATCGCCTCCTTCATCATACATGAAGACGTGTTCATGGATATGAGTGATGCTGCCGAGCGACGATGTCGAGGCCTTGGCCGAAACGTTCAGAATGTTGGGTGATCCGAACAGGTTGCGGATCGTTCTAAGCTGCCTGGACGAAGCGTCTAGCGTCGGCGAGATCGTTACCCGGGTCGGACTGAGTCAAACGCTGGTGTCCCACCACCTCCGACTGCTGCGGGCCACACGTCTGCTGAAAGCGGGCAAAGCGGGCCGTCAGGTTTTCTACTCGCTCCCGGACTGCCACGTCCGCGACATGCTGACCAACCTTATCGAGCACGTCACTGAACCTCACGCACACGGACAAGACACGGAGAACGACGATGACTGATATGACAATGGTAAAATGCGCCTGCGCTGATTGCGTTTGCGTCGTGAAGACTGAGGGAGCCGTGGAGAAGGAAGGACGCCTGTACTGCAGTTCCGAATGCGCGGATCACCACAAGGACGGCTCGGGCTGTCACCACGTCGGCTGCACCTGTCACGGCTGAAGCACCCGAAGTCTCAAGCATCGCACGCCCGGCCAAAGGCGCGCGATAGCGAGCGTGCGCCTTCATATGGCATCGCCCACAACCGAAGAGCCGACTCTTCGTTCGACAGCTTGGAAGCGGAGCTTTGCTGCCGTCGTGTGTAGCCGCTAAAGGATACCCACGCCTTCAATGCCGAGCGGTCGCGGTAGGGACGTGGGTTTCCCCACGCCCCCGCACAGATCCGTACGTGCGGCACTACCGCATACGGCTCCTGGTTTGAGTCATGACGCGAAGCGCTGGTTCGGATAGGGATGTAGTGTTCGGACCTTGGGGATGTATTGTAAGCGTCGTCCCGCCTGCACCTTCCGACGGGCCTCCTGGCGATCGATGATCGAAGCCGAAGGAGGCTTCGATCCATGTCTATACCTAAGCATATGCA
>JAYVMK010000219.1:0-6093 GCA_043758995.1 Lichenibacterium sp.
AGAGGTCGGAGATGATCGGCGTGCGGCAGGCCGCAGCCTCGAACAGCCGCACACTAGGGCTCCAGCCGGCGCGGACCATGTCAGCACGGGTGACGTTCAGAGTGAAGCGGCTGACGCCATAGAATTCGGCATGGTCGGCGGGGCCGACATGTTCGAAACGGGTGACATTGGCGGGCCAGGTGATCGAGCCCGGATATTGCGGCCCAGCCACGCAGAAGCGGAGATGGGGCGCGCGGCGCGCAGGCTCGAGCAACAGGCGCTCGAGCACGGGCTGGCGGTCGTCCGAATAGGTGCCGAGGTAGGAGAGGTCGAAGCGCGTGTCCCCGGTCCAGGGACGGTAGCGATCCGGGTCGACGCAGCAATAGAGTGCGCGCGGGCCGGGCGAGCCGAAGTCGCGCGCCAGCCGTTCCAGCATCGGCCCGCCCGTGAAGGACAGGTAGAGGTCGTAGCCGGGGATCAGCTCCGGCGAGAGGTAATCGCAGGCGCCGCGTTCCAGCGCCGCCACCGTGACGGGCGTGTCGATGTCGTAAAAGGCCTTCACACCGCTTGCGTGCTGCTGCACCCAGGCTCCGACGGCGCGACCCTCCGGCACATAGGAGCCGACGATCACGGCATCGGCAGACGCAACCTCGTCGCGGTAGGCCTCGAGGCCGGCGAGATCGTCGTAGAAGGCGAGGCGGCAGAAGTCGGGCTCGGCGAGGTCGCGCTGTGGGCCCTGGTACCAGGGCACATCGCGCTCGAGAAAGGTCACGTCATGGCCGCGCGCCGCGAAGGCGCGGAGCAGCGATCGGTAAGTAGTGGCGTGGCCGTTGCCCCAGGACGACGAGAGCGACAGGCCCAGGACGACCAGTTTCACGCGCCCGACCTTTCCACCCGCCGCGCCTTCAGGATCGTGTCGACCTCGGCGCCCCGCCGCTCGTAGGTGTGGTCGCGCAGGATACGGATCCGGGCCGCATCGCCGATGGCGCGGGCGCGCTCGGGCGTCAGCGCGGCGACATGGGCCGCCACCTCGGCACCGTCGCGCGCCACCAGCACTTCCGTACCCTCGTCGAGGAACAGCTCCAGCCCCACCCAGGCGTCGGTGATGAGGCAGGCGCCGGCTCCCGCCGCCTCGAAGACGCGCGTGGCGGGCGAGAAGCCCACCGCCGCCATCGAGTCGCGGGCAATGTTCAGCACCGCCAGCGAAGACGTGTTGAAGGCGTTGTGCTGGCGCGTGTAGACGTGGCCGATGTGACGTACGTTGGCCGGCATGGCTTTGGTCTCCCAACCATTGCCGCCGATGAGGAAGCTGCGCTCCGGCAGTCGCGCCGCGGCATCGAGGAAGAACTGCTCGACGCGTGCCTCGCGGTCCGGCAGGCGGTTGCCGAGGAAAGACAGGTCGGCGCGGAACTCCGCCTCGGCGGGCACCGGATGATGCGTGGTGGGATCGAGCGCATTGTAGATCGGGATGCAGCGCCGCGCTCCGAACCCTTCATAGGCGTCGATCACTGGAGGGCCGCCGCCATAGGTGAAGACGAAGTCGAGGCCGGGCAGGGCGCGATGCAGCGCGTGATCGGCGTCAGCTCGAAGCTCGGCCAGCGTGGCGGGCGCGTCGACGTCCCAGAAGATGCGAATGGCGTCGGGCCGCGCGTGGCGCATCACGCCCTCGATCAGCACATCGTCGAAGACGCCCACGCCGCTCGCCTTGACGACGACATCGGCCCGCGCGGCCTCCGCCATGACGCGAGCCACACCCTCCCCGGTGGCGGGATAGACCACGACCTCGGCCCAGTCCGGCGGATCGATGTCGCGATGCTTCTGCCGGTCGAAAGCATCGGGTTCATAGAAGGTCGTTCGGTAGCCGCGCGAATGGAGATCGCGAAGCATGCCGCGATAGTAGGTGGCGGCGCCGTTCCAGTAGGAGGAGAGCAGCGAGGAACCGTAGAAGGCGATGTTCATGCGGTGACCGAAAGGGCGGGGGAGGCCTGGAGCGTCTTCAACACGGACATGAGTTCGTCGACACGATGCGCGCAGGTGTGGCGCGCCCGGATGGTGGCGAGGCCGTGGGCCACGAGGGCGTCGCGAAGGTCGGAATCCTGAACCAAGGCCACGAGATGACGCTCCATTTCGTCCCCGTCGCGCGCCGTGAGGAAGTCTTGCCCCGGCGTGAACAGGCCCTCGCTGTCGCTCCAGGGCGCCGACACCAGCGGAATACCGCAGGCCAGCGCTTCGAAGACCCGGATGGTCGGGATGCCGGGCAGGAGGTTCACGTAGAAGCGCCGCGGCACGTGAACGGTCGCTCGGTGCCGGGCGAAGACCGACGGGGCGGCGGCATTGGGCAGCCAGCCGCGATAGTGCGCGTCGTAGCGGCGCAGCGTGTCACGTGCCTCGTCGGGATAGCGAACGCCGTAGATGTCGAGTGGCAGCCCGAGGCGCCGTGCCGGGCCGAAGAGAAACTGTTCGAGCTCGGCCGAACGCTCGCCGTCGCCCCAGTTGCCGATCCACACGAGGCCGTTGCGTTCGCCCTCGACCGCCGGTGGCCGGAACACATACGTGTCGGCAGCCTCGTGCCAGACGAAAACCCGGTCTCCCCAGCCCCACTGGCGATAGACAGCCGCCAGAGTCTCGCCGAAGGCCAACACGCCGTCGTAGCCGTCGAGATCGAAGGCACGGATAGCATCTGGTTCGCTGACGGCGCGGTGGTGCGTGTCGTGAAACAGCAGCGTGAAGCGCGCGCCGTTCCGACGCGCCTTGCCGAGCGCCGCCACCAGCGCCGGCTCGTTCCATTCGTGAACGATGACGAGATCGGCATCGGCGCAAGCCTCGGCGGGATCAAAGGCGCTGCCGAACGCCTGCGAGCGCAGGTCCGGATAGTTCTGCCGAAACGCATCGAGACCGGCCTCGCCGGCATCCTCGATGAGGTTGGCCAGGCTCCAGGCGCCTTCAGGCTCGAAGGTCGACACATCGTAGCCGCGGCGGATCAACTCGCCGAGCACGCCGCGCAAGAAATGCGCGTTGCCGTGGTTCCAGCAGGACAACAGCGAATGGGTGAAATAGGCGATCTTCATCGGGCCGAATGCGGTCCTGAATGTCTTGAAGTGAAAAGCCGAACGGTCTTACCCCGCCCTATGTCGATCCGACACGACACCGGCCGCCTCCCCTCTCCCTCGTGACGAAGAGTAAGGGGTGAGGGTCGGCGAAGGCGTGTCCTACGCTCGTCGCTGCGGGATCCGTCTCGTCCGGAAAAGGTATTTGGACCCTCATCCCCAACCCCTCTCCACAAGGGAGAGGGGAGACGCACCGCAACGGCGGACGTAAGGGTATGCGAAGACTGGAAAGACGGCGCGCGCGCGAGCACGATCATCGTCCGCTGAACGCGGCGACGGCCGCGGCGTAGGCCTTGAGGGTCGCGTCCGCCATGGCGTCGACCGTGTACCGCTTGGTGCGTTCCAACGACAAGGCGGCCCGTTCGGCCCGATAGCCGCGGTCGCCGAGGAGGCGCAGGATTGCCGCCGCCAGGGCCCGATCGTCGTGCGGGGCGACGAAGAGGGCGGCGCCGCCCCAGAGTTCGCGGAAGGTCGGAATGTCGGACAGCACCAGAGCGCAACCCGCCTGTGCGGCTTCGAGCACCGACAGACCGAAGGGTTCGTAGAGCGATGTCGAGGTGAAGATCGGCCGTTCGGCCAGCTTGCTGCGCAGCGCCGCGCTGTCGAGCGTGCCGAGCGCCACCGTGTGATGCAGCGCCATGCGGGCGCCATTGGGGCCGACGAGCGACCCTGCGGCTTCGACCGCAACGGGCAGGCGCGCCGCCGCGCGGTCGATCACAGCGAGGTTCTTGCCCTCGTCCCACAGTCGCCCGGCGGTCAGAACCGAAGGCGCGGGCTGCGCGTCGGCAGACGCTGGTGGCGCATCGCGGCCGTTCGGCACGACGATCGGCGCCGTTCCGAACCCGTAGACCCTGCGCGTCGCCTCCGAAAACGCAGCGCTCGGGGCCGCCATGGCGTCGGCGCCGGCGAGGCCCGCCTCGTGCAGGGCCGCGCGCCAGCGAAAATCGTCGGGCAGGTCATCGTCGCGCACCGCGTCCCACCACGTGGCGACGCAGGAATGCGCCACCGCCAGCGTCGGACAGGCGAAGGCCATATCGGCTCCGAGGGCCGGATGGTTGAGATGAAGCAGATCCGCCGTCTCGCGGCCTGCGATCGCCTGCAGAGCCACACCGCCGGACCGAACCGCAGAGGCGTCGGGGGCGAGCCAATCCGGAGGATGGCCGAGGTCATGGACGGCGAGGCTGCGCGTTTCGGCGTCGGTGCGCTGCACATCGGACGGGGAGGGCCCGAGCACCGCCAGCGAGACGCGATGGCCGCGCCGGACCAGCGCCGCGCCGAGGTCCAGCGCATAGGTCCAGACGCCGCCCACCGCATCGGCCGTCATCACGATGTGGCGGCCGCCATCGCTCATCGGCAGCAGGCCGCTTCGAGGTCGTGGAGGGGCAGGGGCTTCTGGTCCTGGATCTCGCTCATGCGGTCGAACTGGGCGAGGTAATGAGCGTGAGCGCGCTCCCAGGCCTCCCCGTCCGGCAGGCCGAAGAGCTTCCGGTAGTCGGGCGAGGACGGATAGGGATAGAGCGGCACGGGATCGTTGGCCCAGACGCCGCGAGCGCGAAGCCCGTCGCGCCACTCGGCCACAAGCGCCGGGTCATCCCCCGCCACTTCGAGCAGGTTGGCCTGCACGAACGGCACGGTGCGGCGGGCATGAACGAGGCGCTCGGCGAGATCCTCGGTGGTCATGCGGCAGCTCTTGTCGAGCGCGGCGCGACCCGCGACGGTGAGGCTTTCGACGCCCGCCTCGATCGACACGCAGCCCGCTTCTCCCAGCAGATCCAGCATGTCGGGCTTCCACAGGTCGATGCGGGTCTGGATGCCGAACTGGATCGGTCGCGATATCAGCGCCTCGAGCAACGGCCGCTGCGGCAGGAAGATCTCGTCGATAAAGTAGATGTAGCTGACGCCCTGCGCCACGAGGCCGTCGATTTCGGCCAGCAACGGCTCGAGATCGCGCTTCCGGTATTTGTCGCGAAAGTCGATCTTGGCGCAGAAGGAGCAATGGTAGGGGCAGCCACGAGAGGCTTCCACCTCGGCGCCGTGCCCGTGGCCCTCGCTGCCATAACGGTGATGGTGATGGTCGTGTCGAGCGATCCAGGCCTCGTCCCAGCGCAGGGCCGGCGCATCGGTGAAGCGGCAAGCCGCCGGAGCGCCGGTGACCCTCACCGCGGCGCCATCGCGAAACGCGATGGAGGGGACGTGGGACAGGTCCTGAAACCCGCTACCCGCCAAGGTCTCGGCGAGCGCAGCGACGATCTCCTCCGCTTCTCCAAGCACGACGACATCGCAGCCGAGCTTGCGCAGCGTCGTCTCGGGCGTGGCCGAGCCGTGCGGGCCGATGGCGACCGTGCGGCCGCCCCGCTCGCCGACCGCGGCCAGGAAGGCACGCGGACTGCGCAGCTCGGGCGGAGCACACCGCCAGAAAAGGTAGGACGGTGCCGTGGTCACCACCGTCATCGCAGGGGCGAAATCCGCAACCGCTTCGGCGAGGATCTCGGTCGACTGCGCCATGAGGTGGCCGTCGAGCATCAGCACCTCGTGACCGGCGCGCTCGAGCAGCCCGCGGCAGTAGCCGAGTTCGAGCGGCAGGTGCGGGTGACGACAGCCGAAATAGATCGACTGCGAGAAGTCCCAGGCGGGATTGACGAGGGCAATTCTCACGCGCTGGCTCCGTTGAACGACGGCACCCGGCCGTGCCCCCTCCACCATGCTTCGCATGGTTCCCCTCCACCATTCCCTGGGAAAGGGTAAGCAGCGTCTCTCGCCGTCGTCCTCCCCTGCGAAGCGGAGGAAGGGGAGCAGCCGTAGGGCGGCGGAGGGGGCGCGACCGGGCGCGACCGAACGTGAGCTGAACTCATCCCGTTACCCTATCCCGCCGACCGCGTCCTGTCTGCCTCGGGCAGTGCAATGCCATGTTCGGCGGCGAGCCAGCCCACCAGGCGCGCCACGCCGTCCCGCCAGGGCCGCCAGGGGCCGATCCCCAGCGTCTCGGCCACGCGCCGTGTATCGGACA
>JAYVMK010000220.1:0-5882 GCA_043758995.1 Lichenibacterium sp.
CGCCTCAGCCCGAGCCCAGGCTGCCTGACCCACAATCGGACGCTCTTGGATCGCCGACGCTCAGCAGCCCTGACCTGCGGTGCTGGCCGGATGCGTACGGCGGATCACGTTTCGAAGGCGTGGGGCGTTCTCCAGTCGCGACAGGTTTCTCTACGGCGTTACGGTGACGGCGATCCAAGCTGAGAGTGGGCGCATTGCGAGGGTCGACACCGATCGGGGGCCGGTGACGGCGGACGCTTTCGTGGTTGCCCTCGGCAGCTACGCGCCGCAGATGCTCAAACCACTCGGCATCCAGCTTCCAGTCTACCCGGTAAGGGCTACTCGCTGACGATTCCAATCATGCACGAGGCTCGCGCGCCGAAGTCAACCGTGATGGATGAGACCTATAAGATCGCCATCACTCGCCTCGGCGAGCGCATCCGGGTAGGCGGATTGGCCGAGATCTCTGCGTTCTCTGATGATCTTCCTGACAGACGACGGGCGACGCTTGAGATGTCTGTCGGTGATCTGTTCCCCGGTGGCGACCTGTCGCGCGCCAGTTTCTGGTCGGGTCTTCGGCCAATGACTCCGGACGGCCCGCCGGTGATCGGGCTCGCGGGTTTCGACAATTTATGGCTCAACACCGGTCACGGCACCCTCGGCTGGACCATGGCCTGCGGATCGGGCAGGGTGCTTGCTGACCTGATAACTGGAGCTAAGCCCCATATCAGGACTGACGATTTATGGATTGACCGTTATCTCACTTAGCGATGTATCGAGGCCCAAAAACAAAGATCAATCGTTAAGCCATTGCTCATAGCGCAACGCGGGTCGATGCCGCCTTCGCGCTCGCAACCGTCGCCTGGAACCTTATTCGCCTGCCAAGGCTGCTGCGGGGGCTCGCGCCATAACAACGCCGAGCCGCCCGATCGTCGGCCGATGGCGCATCGTCCAGGCGGACCTGTAGAACCGCGACCATCTCGATCTCTGCGGACCGGCCTCTGGTGATCGGCGCCAATGGCCAGGGCGAGATCGCCTGGACGCCTTGTCAGTCCGTCCGGGCCATCGGCTATGGCCCGGACGAAATCACCAATTACCTGCTCGGGCTTCGGCGAATGGACGAGCTCGCCTGTGCAGGCTCCGCTGCACTTTATGACTACGGTTCCCTCCAAATCGAAGTCGAACACCACAACGCGGTAAAGCCGTTCTCAAACCCATTCGAGCCATCTTCAACAGGCTGCTAGGGCGCGCGCCGAGGGCAGCATCGCCGCTTGACCATGCGCGACCCCGTGATCGTCGACGAGTTGCCACACGATGCCATCTTCGATCGCAAAGCGACGACCGGTCCGACTTACGCGCAGCCCTTTGTAGCCGTCGGCGAATCCGTCGCGAGCAACACGATCCAGCAATTGTTGCCTCTCGGCACGGTTCGGTTCTTCCGCTGATAGGCGAGACGGAAGCTTGGTGAACTCCGTCCATGAATACTCAAAGCGGCGCTGGGCGGCTTTGTTGGCGTAGACGAAAACGGGATCGGCTTCCGTGTTGTGGGCTACAACGCAGTAGGAGGCATCCTCATATGGCCATCGGGCCGCCTCGGCGCCCTCGAAACCGACGGGCACGAGAGGCTTGCCCACGACACGCTCGAAACTTTCTATGAGAATTGTCGACCAGCCTTGATAGGCTGGCACACCAGCGCGAGAATGATTTGCGTCAGGGATGATGTTCAAAACTCAGCCTTCTGAAGGTGCGGGCCATCAAATTGAAGATAGGCGCCCAGGCGCTTGCGCGACTGTATGGTCATGAGACGCTGACGTTCGCTAAGTCTGCCTGCATCGAGCTTGGATGCGCGCGCAAATTTCGGATGCGTGCAGCGGATCTCATCGCAAACTCGCCCGCTCTGGACGGCCGCGAACCAATGGGTAGCAGAGGTCGGCGCGCTTGTCGTGGCGCTTGAGAAAACCGAATGAACCCTTGCCGCGGGTTCGCCGGTCCATATGACTTCAGTGCCGCGCTTAAAGCGAGAAGCGACAGTGCTCTGAGTCATCCGATAATCCATCCTGAGCTTGGTCATGACGCTGGTTGCGAATGCGGTCCAGACGAAGAGCGTCGGATTGTCGTTAGCTCGGCTGACGCAGCGTTCGATCGTTGCGACGAGGTCGTCGACAAATCGCCATGCACCGCGTCGAACATGTCCTTGATGTCGAGCATGATGCGCTTCGGCACCCGCTCCAACGAAGAGAAGTGAAGGTCGGCCATGACATTCGGCATGCCAAGCAGAGCGCGGACATCGGCCATAGTCTCCCGGCGCGAGATCGTCGGCTGCGAGGCAGAGGGGCGACCGGACGGCGGGCGCCCTTGTGCCATCTTGAACACCGGCTCTGAGCGCGGGCTTGCGGCATCGTTGCCGTTGTCGGAGCCGATGGTGATCACCATTATGCCAAAGCGGATCATATCGCCGGCGAGTAGCTAACCAGCGCTGGTTCAAGGGAATGATCGAGATACCGAGCAGGCGGTTCGCAACTCCAAGGCCGGCGTCAGTCTCACGTAGGGCAAGAACCCCGGCGTCCGAGGACAACGCCCCTTTCATCCAAACAGGCCTTCACGAAGCGGCTTCCAACAGGTGACAGGTCAGGCGGGGGCGTCGTAAGACGGCAATGGCGGGTGTAGCCTCGGCGAAGTGGACCGGATTGGTTTCAGCACCCAAATCCTCAGTTGCTTCAGCGCGTCAGGCTATACCCGCCACCGTCTGATAAGTTTTCCAGGCTATGGTCGTAACCGGCTTCATTTAGGATTCCCAAGGAGCCACGATCAGCCTCGGCACGCGCGCTGCCACTTGGGCGGTGGTCATTACTGAGATCAAGCCGGCGAGACCCAGGAACGAGTAGACCCACACGTGGGCCATCGTTGGCGACAAGTCATGCTCGGGCCGAATACCGATGACGGCCGCGGCAACCACGCCCGATACGAAGGACAAGGCCGTCGCCGCACCGTTCGATTGGCGGTCTCGGGTCGCCCACGTCGACCTGTAACAGAGCAGGCGTGCGGTACACAGCACGATTGCGGCTTCGGCCGCGATCAACCAGCCCGCGCCGAGCTCGTCTCCCCTCGAGAGCATCAGTTGCACCAGCATCATGGCGCCGGCCACAGAAGCAGTGCTGAACGAGGTGGCGACCAGAGCAAACCAACGACGAGGCATGTGAACCTCCAAAGACAGGCGCGCCAGATCACGATAGCGTACCATAAATTGGTTTGGCCAAACATGCGTCTCGTCCCTCTCAGGAACGCCACCCTGCCATCGCGCGGAAACAGGGCGTCAGCCCTGCTTTGCAATGCCCAAAAAAGCCCTGCCAGGACCCGCTAAGCGCCGGAGCGTCAAGCGTGTTGCAATGTCAATGACGTCGTAAACGACCTCTCCGAGCGCCTCGCGTAGGCGGCAAGGCCCGTCGACCTCTTCCGCGGCAGCGTCAAAATCGTCGTCCTGACCGCTGGAGAGAGCAGCCTTTACGGCTGTCGGAGGTCCGACCAGGGCTGCCTGTCCGCAGGCCCAGTGATCATCGTTCAGACGCTTTTGGTGAGCAGCCTCGCAAAAAAAAGGCGGTAACGCTCCAACTCGGCCGCTGTTCGTTCGACGGCCTTTGGTCTTTTTGAGACAGAGGGCGGAGTTCCAGGTCTGGATCAGGTACGACGCTACGTTTCCGTTATGTTCGTCATCTTAGGCTATCGCAAGCCTCTAAATTCAGAGGCGCAACGCTTCGTTTCGCTATGAGGCGTTTATGCGTCTGCCACCGCTCGTGTGCGTCACCCCTCTGGTAAAGACTAAGCTGCTGACGGGCTCCGAGTGCTCGCTGGGGCGTGAGGCATCTCAGGGCAACTGCCTTGAATTTCAGCGACAGGATTGGTCTATGGAGAATCGGAGGTTGGGAGGATCGGTTGTAGAGGGAACATTAGGTTCTCTGCCCCATTGAACAGAGGTTCGAGCGGGTGTAAGTCAAAAGACGCTTGGAGAAAGAGCTATGCCGACCCTGTCCGAAGCCATCCTGGCACATGCCCGCGAACTGCCAGAGGGCCAGCCTCTTGTCGCTCGCAAGCTGGCCGGATTCGGCTCGGCGAAGCGCGTCGGCAGGGTGTTATCCCAATTGACCGCAAGGGGCCGTTTAGTCCGCGCGGGACGCGGAACCTACGTCCGTACGGTCGAGGGCCGGTTCGGCACTCGCGCACCTTCTGCTGCCAAGGTGGCACAGGCGATCGCAGCTTCGCGAGGTGAGATCATAGCCTCGCATGGGGCCATGGCGGCAAACAGCTTGGGACTGACGACACAGGTACCTGTTAGAAACGTGTTTTTAACGTCTGGTCGCAGCCGAACTATTGAAATTGGGTCACAAGCCGTCGAGATGCGCCATGCTCCCAGTTGGCAACTCTCGCAAGCGACAAGCCCTGCCGGGCAAGTTGTCCGGGCACTAGCGTGGCTAGGCCCGGAGAAGGCCGCCGAGGCAGTCGAGACCCTTAAGCGAAGGATCCCAACCAGCGACCTCGTCGAGGTTTCGACGATGGCTGGGCGTCTTCCTGGATGGCTTGCTCATCAGGTGCGTGCCTTTGCCTGAATGAGCGAGCTTTATCTCAGCTTGCCACCTGAACAACGGTTGGATGCGCTCGAGCAAGCAAGCGCAGACTCTGGACGCCCGATCCATCTCCTCGAGAAAGATGTCTGGGTCGTCTGGGCCCTGTCCGTCCTTTTTCCTCCAGCCACCGTGAGCACCTAGTCTTCAAGGGCGGCACGTCGCTGTCAAAGGTCTACAAAGCCACCGGGAGGTTCTCAGAAGACGTCGACCTCACTTACGATATTCGGGTCATCGCATCCGATCTTATCGGGGTCACTTCTGATGGGATTCCTCCAAACGCCAGTCAGGAGAAAAGGTGGACCAAGGAGATCAAGCTGCGTCTCCTTGAATGGGTTGAGACAGAAGCTGCACCACTCATTGCTTCGGCTCTCGTCAGAGATGCACTAGACGCGAAAACGAGGATCGATGGAGACAGGATTTTCATCGATTACGTTCCGTTGGTTAAAGGGTACAACTACGTCAACCCTGCGGTCATGTTGGAATTCGGGGCTAGATCGACTGGCGAGCCGGCCGAAGCCCACCAAATCACATGCGACGCTGCGGAGTTTCTTCCATCCTTATCGTTCCCGAACGCAACTCCGCGCGTTATGAATGTCGGGCGAACCTTCTGGGAAAAAGCGACAGCCATTCACGTTTTCTGCGTCGTTGGAGTCTTCAGGGGCGGCGACAGGTTCGCACGGCACTGGCACGACATCGCTAGGCTCGCCGGGGCTGGGCTTGTCGATGCTGCCCTGGCTGATCAAGATCTGGCGCTTTCCGTTGCACGGCACAAGACAGCTTTCTTCGCCGAGCGAGACGCATCAGGAGGCAAAGTCGACTATCACGCGGCAGTTGGGGGCGCCATACGTTTGGTGCCCAACGGCGACGCGCTGGCCAAGCTGTCCAAAGACTACGCCGCTATGGTCGCAGATGGATTGCTCCTCGACGAGGCAGAACCGTTCGAACAGCTGATGAAACGCTGTCAAACCATTGAAAGCGAAATTAATTCGCCTGAAAGCCGGGAGGGACGAAGCAAGCCCTAGCTCCATAGCTCGAGTACAAGGCATTGGCGCATAGCTACGCCCGTGCTGTCCGGCCACACGATAGAGACGCTCGCTGCCTTCTGCGCGCAAACGCCATCCGCCCTGTCTTGACGGCCCTTTGAAGCCTTCTCAGATGTTTGGCGCCAGACACATTCGGCGCTAGCAGGCTGCTGAAAAAGGCGTCGCGGTTTTGGTCTGTCCGTGATTCACTCTTCTCGGTTCAGCGGGAGGGTGTCGAGTGCGCGGACAGGACAGCCGGAGC